>JAPKEK010000647.1 GCA_028822125.1 Pseudomonadales bacterium
TATTCAAAAGGCGCGCAATCCCTGAACTGGCGGGCTTTGCTCCTGGTAGGCTTCATTGCTTCGCTTATCAATGACATTGGCTCAAGGCTTATTCTCTCGGCAGATGCCCCTGCAGCTCTGTTCACCCCGTCCTATTTCTTGCTTTTTATGCTTGGAGATATTGCCGGCCTGATAGTCTGTATTATGATTTTCCAGATTATAGTTCATCAACTCCGGGCTAAGACCCACTAGCCATTTGTTATAAGCCACTAGCCACAGGCCAATAGCTATTTGCTATAAACCAATAATAGCTATTGGCGCTTTAGGACTGTCTTACCTGGCTCAGCGCGGCAAAAGAACTCGCCTAACGAGAAGAGAGCTTTTCCATCAGGTTCAGCGAGTAATCCCCACCCTGCTCGTAATAGGCTTTATACACATACTGAGTGGCGTCTACAAAGCCTTCTATCTGCCCACAATCGAAACGCAGACCCTTAAAATGGCAGGCAACGACGTTACCCTGTTGAGCCTGCATATTGAGTGCATCCGTGATCTGGATCTCGCCGTTACGGTCCGGTGAAATACTTTCAAGAATGTCAAAAATGTCCGGGGTCAGGATATAGCGACCGATAATCGCTAAGTTGCTGGGCGCCTCTTCTGGTTCAGGTTTTTCCACCATCGAGTCCACCTTAATAACCCCTGGATTGATTTCCTCGCCACAAACAATGCCATAACTGGCCGTCTGAGCTCTGGGCACCTCCTCAATCGCAACAATACTGCACCGATGCTGTTCATATAGCGCGACCATCTGCGCGAGCACGCCATCGCCACTGGTGACACATAAATCATCCGCCAGGACCACAGCAAAGGGTTCCGGGCCGATCAGCGACTGCCCCGTTAATATGGCATGGCCGAGCCCTTTCATTTCAGTCTGCCGGGTGTACGAGAAGACACACTGTTCTATGAGGTAGCGTATTTCTTCGAGCAGGAGCTCCTTCTCTGAACCAGAAATCTGATGCTCCAACTCATAACTGATATCAAAATGATCTTCAATAGCACGCTTGCCCCGACCCGTGACGATGGCTATTTGTGAAAGGCCTGCGGCCACGGCTTCTTCCACCCCATATTGAATAAGCGGTTTATTGACGATGGGCAGCATCTCCTTCGGCATGGCTTTGGTTGCCGGCAGGAAACGAGTACCATAACCGGCCGCCGGGAACAGGCATTTTCTAATCATGCTGAGTATTTCCTTTTTTAATGGAGGCCTCTTCTTGATCAGCTCGACCATAGTGATCTTCAAACCGGACTATATCATCCTCACCCAGGTAACTGCCGGACTGAATTTCAATGATCTCAAGCGGTCTCGCGCCCGGGTTTGCCAGCCGGTGTACGGTGCCAAGTGGAATATAGGTCGACTCATTTTCGCTGAGTTCAAACACCGCGTCATCCCGCGTCACCCTGGCTGTTCCCGAAACCACGACCCAGTGCTCAGCCCTGTGATGATGTTTCTGCAGGGACAGACTGGCACCGGCACTGACCATGATGCGCTTAACCTTGAATCCGGGGCCATGATCTAAGGCTTCATAATATCCCCAGGGCCGAAAAACTTTCCGATGCGTCAGCCGCTCCTCACGTTCTGCTAGGGTCAACTTAGCAACGATCTCTTTGACCTGCTGCGATTTGTCCATGGATGCCACCAGAACAGCATCCGCTGTTTCCACCACCACTACCTGTTCCAGGCCGGCCACGGCAACGAAGCGGTGTTCGGCCCTGATATAGCTGGAAACCGTGTCATGGGTCAAGACATCACCGGTCAGCACATTCCTGTCCTCGTCCTTGTCACTGACCTGCCAGAGGGACTGCCAGCTGCCTACATCACTCCACATCGCCTGCAGGGGGACCATGGCAGCCTGCCTGGTGTGTTCCATCACTGCATAATCAATGGAATCAGAAGGACAGGATTCAAATAAAGCCGCATCCGGGCGAACGAAATCCTGATCGCTACTACGCTGGTCCCAGGACGCTGAAACCTGCTCGAGTATATCGCCCTGGTAAACCGCTAATTCGTGCAGCAGCAAGGCTGCGGAAAACACAAACATACCGCTATTCCAGTAATGGCTGCCTAAAGACAGATAATCCTCGGCCAC
>JAPKEK010000648.1 GCA_028822125.1 Pseudomonadales bacterium
AGCGCAGGCGCAGGTGCCTGTTCAACGGGTTCTACCAGGTAACCTACATTGGCTGCCAGGGTGAGTCCATTGCTGGCGGCTTCAGGTTGAACAGTGGCGTTCGGGCTGGCAACGGTTTTGGTACCCTGTGGCTCATCCTTTGTCAGACGTATCCGCACATCGGCACCAATTGCTTTCAGCGCTGTCATGACCTTGAGCACCTCATCCTTATTGGGTGAGCGTTTAACTACAATGGTTTTGCCGGAGAAAAGCGTAGTCAGTTTGTTCTCGTCTGCTCGAATCAGGCTGGCCATACGTTCCTTAACCTGGCTGACGTCAAAACCTTCCAGGACATCTCCAGAAAAAATCAACACATAAGTTGGAGTGCTCATAAGGCGTATGCTGCAAAGTGATTATAGGTCGTTTGTTGGTACAGACCCGGATAGGAATTGGGCTTGATCCGGGGCTTCATCTTGTTACTACTCTGGCCCATTGCTGATCAAGGGCATCCTCTAATCTTTCCGGGCCGTCATCATTGGTGATTACCTGGTCTGCTTTACTGATTCTGTCATCATTACTCAGTTGCGCGTTCAGCCTTTTCTCTATTGCTTCCTGGGTCAGGCCGTCTCTAGCCATGCAACGTTGCAGGGCTGTTTGCCTCTCTACCGTGACCACCCATACTTCGTCACCCAGGTCGGCCCAGCCCGCTTCGATGAGAACGGCCGCTTCGAATATGATGATGGCATCGGCATGGGCTGGCTGAACTTTTTTGAAGGCTGACTCGGCCATCGCTCTGATCTCAGGCCAGACAATACTGGTTAATTTAGTCAGTTCTTCTGCCTGTCCAAAAACTTTGCTACCGAGGATTCGACGATCAATTTGGTGGTTGTCAGCAAGGATGTCTGCTCCGAAAGTATTGATAATTTCTTTGTAAGCCTTCGTGCCGGGCATATAGGCTTTGTGGCCCAGTTTATCAGCGTCGATTATGTGAGCGCCCAGGGTTTCAAGATATCTGGCGGCGGTAGATTTACCTGAACCAATGCCACCGGTCAAACAGATTACGAACATATTAGTCTCAGTTATAAAAGTCCTAATCTGCCATAGAGTAGTTATGATATAAAGAGATAATCGTAGGCGCATGCTGTAGTAAAAGTACAAGGTTATCGTTTAGGTCAGTTTATAGTATAGACATCAGTGAATGGTGCTAGTACTTGGAGTTGGTAATGAATGATGTAGATAGGGAATAGGTATGACCCAGAAAAGAGATGCTGCAATTGTTGGAATTCATGAATATCCCAGCCGGGATGTTGAAGGTGAAGTTAGTCCTTTGCAGATCAAGGCTGAATCAGCAGCCCATGCTCTGGAGGATGCGGGTCTGAACTGGTCAGATGTGGATGCGATCTATGATGCGGGAGAAGGTGGCGGCATGGGAGGACTTACCATGGCTGAATACTTTGGTCTGCATCCCAGTGTTATTGATACAACAAGCGTCGGAGGAAGCTCTTACGAATTTCATGCGGCCCATGCTAAGCGGGACATAGCGGCCGGTAAGTGCAGAGTGGCATTACTCACTTATGGATCTACCGCTCACAGCAATGCCCGCGCTATAGGTGTGGGAGGGCGAGGGGGCGCCTCCATGCACCCTGCGGAGAACATGGATGCTTTTGCGGGGATGACGCTGATTGCAAATTATGCGATGGTCGCGCATCGACACATGCATAATTATGGTACAACCAGTGAGCAGTTAGCAGAGATATCCATAGCGACGCGACTACATGCCATGCGCAATCCAGAGGCCGTAAAAGCGATGGAGGATCTGGAATTCCTGGATATCAGAGAGACGACCATCGAGGATGTGGTGAATTCGAGGATGATCGCTGATCCTCTGCATTTACTGGAATGTTGCATGATTTCAGATGGCGGTGGTGCGGTGGTCATAGCAGCACCTGAAATTGCCCGGGACTGCAGGAAATCTCCAGTTTGGATACTGGGTAGCGGTGAAGCGACAAAATACCCAACCAGTGGTGGTGATATTACCAGTAGCGCAGCAACTCAATCAGGGCCCCAGGCCTTTGGTGAGGCTGGGGTTACAGCGGCAGAGATGGATATAGCGATGATATACGATTCCTTCAGTATCACCGTCT
>JAPKEK010000649.1 GCA_028822125.1 Pseudomonadales bacterium
AGTAACTTCCTGAGGCGGCGATGAGGTTCAGCATCCAGGGCTGAAACATGATCTACACCCATTTGCCGCCGGAAGAAAGTGCCGGTGTCAGTATCTCGATAACTCCAGTCGTCAGGGGTTTTCCAGGCCTGTGTGTTTGCTTCAGCGGTTGCAATTACAACACAGTCATTGCCTGCTAATTCGGTCCTGAAGATGGGTCCGATACGGCTGACAGCAGCCAGCCATGAGGCAGCGGTATAGCCATAAATATTCAGGTCCGACAGTACCGGAGAGTCATTCTGATCGAGGCTTTTAAGATCAAGGATTGGCGCAGGTTTTCCGTTCATAATTTGACCTTTCACCGGCATGGTTTGTCTGGCTTATTCAGAGGATCACGCACCGGGTGTGTTTTCCATGGAGTTTAAAGTCAGGCTCTGCCGGTGTTGAATTGACCGACCCAGGAATTCACTCACCACCAAAGTTACCATCACCATAACCAGCACGGCAAAACAGAACAGTAATGCATCGTCAGTTCCTTCTCCCAGTTCGATCGCTTTGCTGCTGCAGTAGGGTGCGAGGGCGCCGCCCAGGGCAGACATCACCAACATATAGGCGATGTTTCGATGGGTAGGCGTTGCAACGAAGGTTAAAGCATAGGCCATATATGCATTGAATGTAGCCGATACCGAAATACCGTAGAGGAAGGCCAGCAGGAGCACGGTTTCGATGTTTTTACTGGAAAGTAAGAGCCAGATGGATGCAGTGGAGATAACAACGAAGCCATACAGGAGGTATTTCACTTTCATTCGGGATGCCAGCCAGGTGCCAATGAGAGAACCAACCAGCGCTGCAGAAAAAATATTGGACATAAAATTCCCGGACACACTGCCATCAACGGAAAAACGCTGTTCTATAAACAAGGGTGCCCAGATGAAGACTGAAATCTTAGCTAGCATAAATAACAGCAGACTGAACCCGGTAAGGATAATCCCTGAATTCCATTGGGTTTGTGGATCAGCGGAGGAAGATCCTGTCACCTCCGTTCGGTCATTACTTTGGTTAAAATCGGATATAAAAATGAGCCCCAATACGAAAAGAGTGATTGCAGCTACCACCATATAGGTGCTGCTGAACTGGAATGAACGGGCAATAAACCAGCTGGCGATCAAGGAGAAGATAACTCCGCCGCCATTAAAGAAAGCATCTTGGCCCACCAGGATTGTCTGCCTGGCTTTGTCGTGCCATAACTGGGTGATCAGGGTGCTTGAGCCACAGGAAGCGATACTGATGCACAGGCCAAAGATCACCAGCCAGAGCGCCAGCAAATTAAAATCTTTTATGTAGTGCATGAGCAGTGTTGAGATGATGCACCCGACATAAGCCGTTATTAAGACCTGTTTTATCGTAAATCGATCGAACACAATAAAGGACAGCAGATAGCCGACGAAAATCGCACCGGTAAACCAGGTGAACTGCGTTGCCATTGTGGTGACCTCGACAGCAAAGTAAGCTGCTGCACTGGGAATGATCAGGCCCAGGGTGGTCACCATGCCGGAGATCAGAAAGGTGGCCAGCAGGCAAATTACGAGAAGTTTGTATTTATTGATACTGATGCTGAAATCTCCCTATGGCCGCTGGATTGAATTGATAAAGGTCCAATCAGGCGCTTAGACCGTATAGGCCAGCTAATGTTCTGGGTTGTATTCAATCCTTGTTATGGGTAGCAGTTTACTGTGATCGAACGACTTATGCCTAATTAAGCTACTACGCACTCCCAGGTCATAGTCCTAGTACTGTTATCCTCAGCCGAGGCGGGCAAATAAATTGCAAGGAAGCATCCACAAGCCAGTGTTTTCCTGTCGAGGCTGTGGAATACTGCCATTTTGGATACTCGGATAAACAGATGAAAAAGAAAGTTGTGGTACAGCTACCTCGGCAGGCCAGTGTCGATCTCAGAGTCCGTTACGCTCTGGAACTGGAAGCGTTGGATGCAGTAGCAGAGATTGTCGAGGTTGATGCCAGTACCGAGGAAGCATTTATAGAAGGTGCACGGGATGCTGATGCATTACTGACTTCCTGGGGCATTACCATTTCACGCAATATCATCGAATCCCTTGAGAAATGTGTCGTGATTGGAGTCGGT
>JAPKEK010000650.1 GCA_028822125.1 Pseudomonadales bacterium
GTCAGCCCGGGGGTTCAGGAAGGAGCCGGCAGAACTGGAAAACCTTCCAACACCATCCATTATCCACTGGAATTTTAACCACTATGTGGTTTTTGAGGGTTTCAAGGGTGGACGGGCCTGGATCAATGATCCAGCCTCTGGCCCAAGATCCCTATCCGAAGAGGAGCTAAACGAGAGTTTTACTGGCGTGGTGTTGGTCTTTGAGCCCACTGCGGAATTTAAAACAACCACGCGGCCCGGTTGGATCAAGGATCTGCTTCGACACCTTCGTCATTCAAAGCTCGGCCTTGCCTTTGTTACTTTGGCTACAATCATGTTAATCGTGCCCGGGCTGGTAATTCCCACTTTGTCTAAGGTCTTCATTGATGATGTGCTGATGGCCGGACTGGAGGATTGGTTGCTCCCTATCTGTATTGGGCTGTTTTTAGCGGCCCTGATGCGAACGGGCCTGATCGCCCTTCAGCAAGGCTATCTGCTGCGTCTGGAGAGTAAGCTCGCCATCACCATATCCAGCCGCTATTTTGAGCGTCTGCTGAGCCTGCCGGCCAGCTTTTTCACTCAGCGTCATGCCGGCGATTTAGCAGACCGGGTAGCAGCTGCTGACCGGATTGCCAACCTGCTGTCAGGACAGCTTGCCGGCAATCTGTTCAATCTACTGGCTGTGTTTTTTTATGCCGCTGTCATGGTTACCTACGATTTGCTGTTGGCCACAATCGGCATCAGCATGTCGGTTATTAATATCTTCGTGCTGCGCATGGTCAGCAGGCGGCGTGAAGACCTGAACCGCAACCTGCTGACAGAGCAGGCCAAGCTCAGTTCTACCACGGTTGGAGCCATTTCCAGCATTGATACGCTTAAAACCAATGGAAGCGGTGATATCTTCCAGCGCTGGGCAGGATACCAGGCCAATGCACTGGTGGCGCAACAGGCTTTGGGCGCCTGGTCAATAATATTGGGCGTCTTGCCAGCACTGCTTACAGGCTTGACCACGATCTCTATACTAGGGATCGGTGGTACCAAGGTCATGGATGGCGAATTGACGATGGGTGGGCTGGTCGCTTTTCAGACCCTACTGGGGAGTTTTAACGCTCCTGTCCACGGCCTGATGGATCTGGGTGCGCAACTGCAGTTAATAAAGGCGGAGATGACACGTGTGGCGGATGTGTTCCGATATCCTTCTCCCGAAACAGCAGAAGAAGACGAAGGGTGGCCAACTGCACTCGAGGGAGCCATAGAGTTGCGCAATGTTAACTTTAGTTACAACCCCTTGGATCCACCATTGATTAAAGATTTTTCTCTCAAACTGGAACCCGGAAGGCGCATTGCACTGGTTGGCGGATCTGGTAGCGGTAAGAGCACAATCGGACGGCTGATTGCCGGTTTACAGGAGCCAGGCTCAGGTGACATTCTGTATGACGACCATTTGCTGCAGGACATACCGGCCCAGGTACTGGCCAAGACCATGTCATACGTGGACCAAGATGTATTTCTATTTGAGGGTACTATCCGCAGCAATCTTACTCTTTGGGATGAGAGCATACCCGATCAGATTATTACTGCTGCGCTCAAGGATGCGGAAATTCACCAGGAGATCAGTGCGCGAACAGGTCGGTATGATGCCTCGGTTGATGAAGGCGGTAATAATTTCAGCGGCGGCCAACGACAACGCTTGGAGATTGCCCGTGCGCTTCTCAGCAATCCTGCAGTCCTGGTACTGGATGAAGCTACTGCTGCTTTGGATCCAATAACCGAGCAATTTATTGATACCAACATCCGGCGGCGGGGCTGCGCTTGTATTATTATAGCTCATCGTCTGAGCACCATTCGTGATTGCGATGAGATTATCATTCTGAAAGAAGGCGAAGCGGTTGAGCGGGGCAATCATGATTCATTGATGAAGGCTAACGGTGAGTATGCCCGTTTGATTACTGCACAATGAACGAACAAACAATCGCTGGCTCACTTGGCGATGCCACGCCCATATCAATATCCTCATCTACCTCCCTCGCCTTGATCGGGGAAACAAATTTCTGGGTTGTTTTGGATGGACCGGTGGATATCTTTCTTACGCCTCTCCAAAAAGGGCGGCCTGCTGGGCGCCGCCATCACCTGTTTCAGGTT
>JAPKEK010000038.1 GCA_028822125.1 Pseudomonadales bacterium
CTTTTAGCACGGTGATAATCAGTTATCCGGTGGTCAAGTTGGCGCACCATTGCCAAGCACTACTCATCAGCATCTGGACTTGAGGTGAAGAATCGAGGTACATTACCTGTCCTGCTTAGAATGATTTATGTAAGTCGGTGGTTGTGAGGTAATTTGCATGCTCGATTATGAGTTTAGGTTTGTCGATTTTCCCCCGGTCATACTGGCGTCGTATCAATCCAGGGTGCGGGTATCCGATATTCCAGCTCGTATACCGACTATGTTCGGCCAGGTCTATGACACTTTACTGGCCGTCGGAATTAAGCAATAGGGTCACAATCATGTCTTGTATGATCAGTTCAGCCCTGATCGTATGCGCATGCACGTCGGTGTTCCGGTAGCCAGCCGCTTCGAAGATAGAGCAGAGATAGCCTGTTTCGAGTTTGCCGGTGGTCGAGCAGCACACACTCGGCATCGAGGCAGTTATAGTCAACTCCACGAAGCGCAGCGTCAATTGAACGTCTGGTGCAGGCAGCAGTCTGCTGAAGCAGCTGGGTTATCCTAGGAAGTTTACGGCGAGTGGAGTGACGCTATCGCTGATCTGGTTACCGATGTTTATGTCTTAACAAAGTGATACAGGCGCGTTGATAGGTCATTAAAGTGATAGACGCGTGTTTGTATTTTATTTAGTGTTATAAGCCACGATTGAAGTTGTTGCAGTCAGTTAGTGAGGGTGAGTAATGAGTCCAGGCCCGGCCAATACCAGTCAGAATGGTGTGATTGAGCTAAAATTAGCGGCAATGCCTATCTGACGATAATTCCATCCCCCAGCCGTTTACTGGCAGCACTTAATCCCCCTGCATTGATAACGTTGCTGTAGCCCAGTTGCTGTAGAATAATTTTTGCCTTTCCCGAACGGTTACCGCTTCGGCAATACAGGTATATTTTCTGACCTTTCTCAGGAAGCAGCGTCGTGCTCTGCTTAGCGATGTTCTGTAAGGGCATGTGCTGGGCCGATGCCAGATGACCTTGATTCCATTCTTTGAGTGTCCGAACATCAATTATCAGTGCATTGCCTTGTGCCGCTCCGGTGCTGTGAAAGATCATAGTAAATAGCAAGAGTAGTAGCGAATACTTCAATGGTTTTCTCCCGTCTCAGTTTACGGTCTATGTCGGTGAGGCTGCCCTGCGTCAGCCTAGGTGCTATATCTAGGTGCTATATCTGGACAGGGTCTAACCGGCTGCAGAAAATTGTACCATGAAAACTTGACCAGAAAGTCTGGATGCCGGTTTACGTTGATGCAGTCAATATTAAATTGCAGTGACAGGCTGGGGGTAGCAAAGTATAGAGGGTATTGGCTGCGGCCACTCATCAGCGGCCAGGGCGTTTAACCAGCAGACTACAAGGGCCTTGTCGTTAGTATTCTTCCTCTAGTATGCCTACATGGTGACTGCAACAGTCACCTCCGATGCTTTGATTTGTGGCTAGACCTACGCCAGAATCGACCTGAAATAGCGACCAAGGTAATTAGATTATATTGAGCCTTTTATTTAGATTCAGCATACGCTTGTGTCGCCCCTGAAAGTATCCCATGTCTAACCAAGAAAAGAGTGTAACGCCATCGTTTTTCGCTCATGCTGTACTCAAGACCCGCCGTTTTGAAGAAATGGTCAAGTATTAGAAAACGCTGCGCAACGCAGACATTGCCCATCAAGATGCCCTGTTTTTTCATGACCTATGACTAAGAACATCACAGGCTGGCTATGGTCGGTGTTCCCGGATTAAAAGGATAACGAGGGTCAAACGGCCGGGTCGGATCATCTAGCCTACAGCTATGCATCGATGCACGATCTCATATCAACTGATGAATGCCTTAAGGTGGCTGATATAGCGCTAGGCTGGTGTATTAATCACAGGCCGACCCGATCGTTTTATTGCCATGATTCGGATGGCAACAGGGCCGAGTTGCAGCAGAGTAAAATGAGGTACAGAATATAACGATCAAAGTTGAGTTGGAGGGAATTACTCTGCCTAAATCGATCAGACTAATTTTGACCAGCCATTCCAGTGTGCTTCTCTTGTTGCTGATTATGGTCGAGACGACATTGGCGGCGGATACCGTATTGGGTCCGAGCAGCGCCTACCTGTGCTTTGATGAGAGTCGATGGGGCAAGTCGATTCGTGGAATAGGCGACTGTGATAAGGCTATAGCTGATAATGAATTATTGTCCAAGCGAGATCTTGCCGCCACCTATTCCAACAGAGGAATTATCTACTCTGCTAACGGTATCTACGACCTTGCCATCAGGGATCACAGCCGGGCAATTGAGATCAGGCCTTTATTGGGTCAAGCCATAGTCAATCGAGGCAACGTCTATTTCAGGATGGGTGAATATGAAGAAGCCGTTGCTAACTACGACCAGGCACTGCAGATAAGTGGCTCCGCCAATGCCACGACTTACCTCAATCGCGGGCTGGCGCTGCTCGAAATGAAAAGCTTTGAACAGGCAAAAGCCTCTTTTGAGCAGGCCCGGGCACTCAACCCCAGTTCACGCCAGATCGTTGAATTGCCTGAAGGGGTGGAAGCCCCCTAACACAGACTTGCAAGCGACAGCCTAGGTGATTGGCCATCAGTTGGCGCCAGCTTCATTTCCGGGTTTTACTTGCTCTGTAATTTTTTATCTCACCTGCCGTTCGATACCAGCCCGGGCGCTTCTCAGGTAACTGTGTGGATAACGGTATGCTAAGACGCAATCAGGCTTATCCAAACCAGTTCAGTGCTGTGGTACATTGCAATCTTAGGCTGTACCACTGACAGTGAGTAGATGGGCAGTTCAGTCATATTGCTGGAGGCAAGCATGGATATTCAGGGAAAGCCTATCATCGTTACCGGTGGTGCCAGTGGCATTGGCCGTGCCATTGCAGTCTATTTGGCAGAAGCAGGGGCGCTGGTTGCTATTTTTGATCAGAATAGAGAGGCTCTGGATGAAACCTGCCGTTCGATTACCAGCGCAGGCCGTGAATGTTTGGGTTATCAGGTTGATATTACCGACTATAAGGCTGTGCGGGCAGCGGTAACAGAGTTCGGCAAGGCCTCCCAGTCAGCGCTCTACGCGCTGGTGAATAACGCAGGCTGGGATCGCGCCATGCCTTTTATAGAGACGACGCCAGAGTTCTGGGATCAGGTGATTGCTATTAATTTAAAGGGGCCGATAAACGTCACCCATGTCTGCCTGGCGACAATGGTTGAGCAGGGTCAGGGTAGAGTTATCAGTATTGCCTCTGATGCAGCAAGGGTGGGTTCGTCAGGCGAGGCGGTTTACTCTGCAGCCAAGGCGGGCATCATTGCCCTGATGAAAACGCTTGCCAGAGAACATACCCGCCACGGCATTACCTTTAATTCAATCTGCCCAGGCCCGACAGATACACCTTTGCTGGCGACGTTTGATGAGGATGGAAGCGGCAAACTTGCTTCTGCCCTTGAGAGGGCAATACCCATGCGCCGCCTGGCTCAGCCTTCGGATTTCCCAGCTCTGGTGGCCTACTTTCTCTCCCCTGAGGCCGCGTATGTTACCGGTCAGACAATCAGTGTATCTGGTGGTCTGACCATGCATGGTTGACCAGGATAGTTGAAGCGAATTAACTGGTTTTGTTGCCATGCAGGCTAGATGGGAAAACCGCTGCTCGTTTCTCGCGCATGGCGCTAACCCCTTCCTTGGCATCTTCGCCTAGAAAGCCCATCATCTCCATGCGCAGGGAGTTTTCAAAAATAGGCGCTGCCATCTGCATCCAGCCATTGAGCGTTTGTTTAGTGCCGCGGATTGCCCCTTGGCTTCCAGCCGCAAGTTGATCAGCGATTTCTAGAGCCTTTGGCAAAACCTCGTTCTGGGGTTGACAAAGGCTGACCAGACCAATGCGCTCTGCGGTGATGCCATCTATGAAATCAGCAGTCATCAGGTAATACTTCGCTTTGGCCATGCCGCACAGAATCGGCCAGATTATTGCTGCATGATCACCGGCACCGACACCCAGTTTGACGTGACCATCTGTGATACGGGCTGTCTCTGACATAATGCTGATATCTGACATCAGTGCCACTGCCAGGCCAGCGCCCACTGCAACGCCATTGATGGCTGATATTACCGGTTTTTCGAGGCTTAGCAGGTTAAAGACAATGTCTCCGGCTTCTCTCTGTACGCCTTTTATAACTTCCGGGTTGCCAACCATGCCAGAGATCCATTCAAGGTCGCCACCTGCCGAAAATGCGCGATCGCCTGCTCCTGTGACCACTACAATATTGGTTTCTGGGTCAGAGTCTATGGTTGCCCAGACTTGGGTCAGTTCATAGTGCATCCTGGCATTGGTCGCATTGAGTACGTCAGGTCGATTGAGGGTCACCAGCAATACACCATTGCTTCTGTGGTCGAATAACAGGTGTTCATAGTCGTCATAGTTCATGAATACGCTCCTTGGATGAATGGCTAGACTGGGTCGGAAAAATTAGGCATCACCTTGCGAGAGAATAAATCCAGCGATTCGTTTAATTGTTCCGGTGTATGGATGCCCTGGGGCAGTAACAGGAAAGCCTCGTCAACGGGTACCGTCCTGGTAATCTCTTCAATTTTCCGGTTGAGAGTATCAGGACTACCCACCAGCAGGTGCGGTATACCCTGGCCAAACGGCGTTGCCCAGGTATTCCAGAACCACTTCATATCCTCCAGTAGTGCCTTTGCTTTTGCATCAGTCTCAGCACAGATCATGAGGCCACCCCAGCAGGCCTGATCTCCAGGTTTTACCTCATGCCCCCATCGTTTTGCTTCTTCCTCCCATTCCTGCCACAGCAAGGACAGGAATTCGGTGTTTCCGGACAGAATAATGGGTCTGCCTTTGTATTTAGCCCAGAATTTTGCTGTTGTCAGGCTTTGTGAAAAGCCACCGTAAAGCGGTATGTTCTGCTGGTAGGGTTTGGGCGCTATACCAACCTCCTGCACAGCCATCTGTTCAGTTACACCCTGGCCATATTTGTAGTAGACCGGATGATCATGGGGGTTAACGAAACCTTGTGGAGGGAACTGCCAGAATTCACCCTGGTAACTGAAGGTTTCCTTGGCCAATGCCGTGACTACGATATCGACAAACTCTGAGAAATAAGCACGGTTTAAATCATCCTCCGCAGAGCGGGTATTCCAGGGTCCCACTGCATTGAGTTCAGCTTTGACTTTGTAATTTTCTACCCACCGGGCTTGATAACCTCTTACCAGGCCTACGCCGAATCGACCCTGAAGCATATGATCCAGGGTTGCTATTTTCTCGGCGGTCATCAATGGATTGTTCGCCGTACTGACAAAGCCGCAGGTAACGATACGCATTTTGTGGGTGTGCTGGGCCAGCCACATGGCCATCAGGCAGGGATCGTTGGAGATTTCAAAGCCTTCGATCTGTAAATGATGCTCTGGATGGCCGAAAGAAAAATAACCTCTTTCTTCTGCAAAAACAGCCAACTGGGCAAGCTCGTCGAGCATTCTCTGGTAAAGGTCAGGTTTGCGCCCGGCCATCCCCATTTCAAGCTCCTTGCGGCGGCCAATAGTGCAATAAACGAATAATCCGAATTTCACTTGCTGTCTCCTGTTTTAGCTGGATTAATGTTTTCTTCCCCGTGCAGGCCTTATTTGTCCAGTTTCTCTCTAGCCGTGGTGATTCAGCGTATAGTTGCATTGCTGGTGTTGAGCTAGCATTTAAGTGGCTGGCTCATTCTGCAGTATCTTCCAGTTAAGGCAGGAAGACCCTGGCGAGGAAAGCATTTGCTCAGTCCAGGCCTTGTTGCCCATTGCTGACTTTCCTGGGTGCAATTCAGATAAAATAAATGCGCTGTCGTTACGCCGACAGAAGTCATTACCCGATAAATAGGCTAACACTGCTGACCTGTGAAACAGCAAACCCATAAACAATAGAATGACCAATAGAATAACCAGAGTTTAGTAAAACCTACCCAGGAGATCTTGACAACCTAATTTGCAGTGCCTTTAGCGTGCATTGATTTCTACTATCATCTGCTCGATCATACATCGGCTTCCTCAATGACACGACGCTATCCGTTGCAACGCTGGCCTGGCGTTGTTCAAGCCAATCTCTGCGCATCATAATCCTCAATTTTGATCTCAGGTTTTATGCCCGCAATCTGGTCAGCCAGAGCCTTTGATGAGCCAGCTCCCTGGGTCCAGCCAAGGCCACTATGGCCTGTATTGAGATAAATGTTTCTGACATGGCTTTCACCTATGAAAGGCAGACCGTCTGCACTCAAGGGTCTGAATCCCCCCCAGGGGTCGATATGTTCAGGGTTTATACTGCTGGCGAACGCGGGGAAATTTTCCGCCACCAGTTGGATCATATATTGAGTTCTGGCTGTCGAAATGCCGGTCTTGTTGAGACCGCAGAATTCAGCCGTACCGGCGACTCTGAGCACATCTCCAAGGAGGTTGAAACCGGCATGAATAGCCATGTCGGCGATAATATGTTTGGGTGGATTTACCCATCCTTGGGTAGGAACTGATATGGAATATCCCTTGACTGGTGCCACATCGACTGGTATGCCGGCAGTTGCGGCAATCTTCTTGCTGTAGACGCCTGCTGCAATGACCACCGCATCGGCCATGACGTCCTCATCACCTTGTAACCGGATCTTGACGCGGTTGTTGGTAGCGATGATGCGATCTGCTGTCGTTCCGAAACGATAACAGACGCCATTACTTCGGGTGATTGAGGCCATCTGATTACAGAATAGCCTTGAATTCCCTGCATAGTCCTCGGGGTAATACACTGCCCCTACCAGGTTTCCCGTCGCAGAATTAAGTGAGCTTTCTGCTTGCAACAGGGCCTCTCGATCCAGGAGCTGCATCTGGGCACCATAACCGGCGGCATAATCGGCTGTCCGTGCATAGCTATCCAAAGCGGCTTGATCACGAAAAATAATCAGGCTGCCAGGTTTAGACTGGCAATAAGATAGTTGCTCGGTTTCATTAAGGGTCGCCATGATATGACTTGTATATTGAGCGAGATTTCTGTTTTTGATTAAATGGTTGAGGAAAGTTCTCTGGTTTGACTGGCTTAAGAATTTCAGACCCCATGCCGTCAGGCCAGGGAGTGCCTGAATTTGCGCCGAATATGCTGATTGATCACCTTTACCGGTCAGGCTGTTCAACAGGGCTTTCACTAACATCATAAATGCACCGGGTGCATTCCAGGGGTCAGGTACACCTGCCTGGAGGTAGCCGGCATTGCCGTAGCTGGCACCGAGCGCCGGTTCGCATTCTTTCTCAAAAACCGTGACGTCAATGCCGTGCTTGTTTAAAAAGTAGGCGCAGGTGACACCAAGTATTCCTGAGCCGATAATTGCGACCTTCATTAGTGGTTTCTACTTGCTATATTGGGATTCCTGTACACAGTCAGGGTTTTCTCTTTATGCTCATCTTTTTTATTCTGATCCAATTTATGCTTGAGCGCATCTGATATCTGGCGGGCAAACAACGCAGTGATATTCTGCTTAGCCCTGATTCATCAGATTATGTTGATTCGCACAGTGCAAGGGTTCAGGTGGGTATCGTAGCGTAAAAAAAGGGCTGCATAAGCAGCCCTTTTTATTACCCTGCTTTAGTTCGGTTCTACATTGAATAACGAACCTCGAATGCATAAGTGCGAGGTGCCCCCCAGCCCTGGAAGCCTGTATTTGGGCCACCGCTAGGTAAAAGCATTGTTCCTCCGCCGAGGAACAGGGCCTGCTCACGATAGACTTCGTCGGTGAGGTTTTTACCGAACAGGGACAGACTTAAGGTCGCATCGTTGTTGAGTTGCATATCATAGGCGATGCGAGCATCTACCTGGCCAAAGTCACCGTCGTAGGTGCGATTTTCAGCACCCGCGCCCGTATTCACCAGCAGATATTCCCCTGTCTTCTTATAGCCGATATTAGCGTAAAATGTCCCTGCACCGACTTCTTGATCAAAAGCAAGGTTAACTGCAAAGGTGCTTTCAGGTTGACGTGAGTCACTGTTGCCGCCTAAGGTCCTGATGGTTCCAATGGGATCGTTGTCGCCACCGGGTACGCTGGACGCGCACCCATCCAGGAATTGACAGGCTATGTTGACTATGCCGTTGTCAGCATTGAGGGAACCATAATTGAGCGACAAGGTGAAGTTATCGTTGATCAGCCAGCGTGACTCTAATTCCCAACCATCTGTAGTAGAGGTGCCGCCATTATTGATGATGGTGGTGGTACCTGGAATTGAGCCTGGTGGCAATGAGATAATTGAGCTGAACTGACCACCTTCCCGATTAATTCTGTAGTAAGCGATATTCAGCTGCACTGATCCATCGAGAAGCTCGTTTTTAGAGCCTACTTCGACCTGGTCCGCCGTCTCTGGCTCGAACGGTGCTTCACTTGCATCTCTTGCAGATCGGATACTGAAACCGCCGCTTCGGAAACCTTCAGAATAATTGGCATAAACTCGGTTGCTGTCAGTGAAGGCATAGCTAATTGAAGTTGTGAAGATAGTGTCTTCCCAGTAATCGCTTGAATCATAGCCATTCGGGCTGAGCACGGAAGGCAGGCCGGAGAAATCATGCTCTGACTCTACACCGCCGGTATCAAAAGTGCCTGTAGAATGGTCGTAATAGGCTGTCTGTGCGGCAGTTTCTTCCTCGATGTAGCGCATACCCAACATTATTTCCAAGGCGTCGTTTGGCCGCCAGGTAATTGAACCAAAAAAGGCATCGGATACAACATCCTGGGCTGAAAGCTGGGTACTTTTAGCGTTTGGGAACTGGCAGAACACGTCACCTACCGTTGGATTTGCCCTGAACGGCAGAATTAACCCAATTGCCGGAATACCGGCGCAGGGGACACCTGTCAAGCCCAGTGCTGCTGCAGGCAACTGCAAGATGTTGTTGGTGCGCTGTTTAAAATCAAGTTCTGAATCGTAGTAGTAATAACCTACCATGAAGTCTAGATTGTCATTAAATGAGCCGGCAACGCGCACTTCCTGGGTCAGAACTTCAAATTGCTGTTCCCGCAGGGTGTGCAATTGTGCGAACGGAATGGCCAGGCCATCAACACCCGCGCCATCGAAATCCTGATTTACACCATCTGCGCCGTCGTGCCAGCCCATAATAGAGTACAAGGTCACGTTATCGCTGAGTTCCAGTGTCGTTCGGATACCGATTTGATCTACGTCATAAGTGGTCGGTTCTCGCTTATCGGAGAGCGTTACAAATGGGTTGCTGCCATCATATCGAGGATCCTGCGGAGGGATTTGACTGGTGTCATCGATATTGTCGTAGGTCAGAATTGTCTCAAAAGTGTCAGAAGGGGCCCAACGCAGTGCAGCCGTTATTGACCGAAAATCGACATCACCGGCTGTACCGCCGATGTTCTCATTCATATAAAACCCATCCCTGCTACGATCAATTACACCAACCTTCAGGGCCAATTCATCTTCTATTAGGGGAACGTTGAGTCTGACCTTTAATTGCCTCGAGTTGTAATTACCGGCTTCAACGCTGGCATTCACACCAAAGTCATTGTATCTCGGTTTAACTCGATTCACAACGATGTTTCCACCAATGGTGTTTTTGCCAAAAAGCACGCCTTGAGGACCCCGGTTAATCTCGATGCTTTCCACATCAAAAGTGTCGATGAGTTGTCCGGTAGACGAACCCATCTGAATGCCATCAACAATCACACCAACCTGGGGGCTTTGTGTTTTTTCAATATCCGCATAACCGATACCCCGGATGTATAGAGCAGAAGCCCCAGGACCAGCTGTATTCATACCGATATAGACGTTGGGTGCAAGGCCATCAAAATCGCGCAGGGTGGTGGGTTTTAATTGATCGATTCGCTCACGACCAAAAGCGGTAACTGAAAGTGGAACGTCCTGCGCTGATTCATCACGCCGCCGGGAGGTTACTACCACCTCTTCCATTTCACTCGCGCTTTCTTCAGCGTAGACAGAGAAAGGGCTATAGAAGGTGCAGGCCGTAATAACCAGACATAATATGGTTCTGTTGATTTTCATGAATTCCCCTATTAGTGTTGTTCTTATTAAGAAAGCATTCTTTGCAGAGTCTTTCTTTGCTTAGTCTTTCTTTGCTTAGTCTTTCTTTGCATAGTCTTTTTTAAAGCCTCTTGAACCTAGATTAGCAGCAATTTGTTCAATTTATAAGCGGCAATTTATAACCGGCAATTTATTGTCAGAACCTGATGGTCATCGGCGTTGGCTGGTTTGCTGTTACCCCAGATGGGCCTGACCACCATCAACCGCAATAGTCTGTCCGTTGACATACCGAGACCCATCGCTGCACAGC
>JAPKEK010000651.1 GCA_028822125.1 Pseudomonadales bacterium
TTGCATATCCTGTTCCCCAAAGGAAAGTTAAATTCTATTCTTACGTTCAAATTCTATGTGTATCACGGCTCAATCAGGCCGTTCTTACATTATCTAGCTAAGCACCTGCGATAGTTTTTCCAGTCTGCCTTTCACCGAGTCATCGATAACCGTATCTTCTGCCCGAATGACGACACCGCCAATCAGTGACTTGTCGACTTCGGTTTCAACGTTGATTTCCCGCTTCAGCATCCGATGCAACGCTGTAGCCAATTCAGTTTTCTCCTGATCAGATACATCGAAGGCACTGGTCACTTCCACGTCCATGGTCTTTTCATGGTTCGCTTTAAGCAACTCAAATAACTCAGCAATAGTCGGTAGCAACGCCAGACGACCATATTCAGCCAGTACGCTGACAAAATTCTGTCCGTCCTGGTTAAGAGCATCACCCATCAACTGGAGAACAAGACGGGTTTCGTCCTCTGTCGTCAGCGTTGGGTTATCGAGCGCCTCTTCAACCAGAGGATCTGAGATCGCCGCCGCCAACAGGCTGAGCATCCGGGACCAGTTCCCAAGGCCATCTGACTGATCCAGCCCTCTTGAAAACGCCGCTCTGGCGTAGGGTCTGGCGATCGTTGGTAATTCTGCTTCAGCCATCCCAGCCCCTAGAGTTGCGCACTAAGTTTGGACAGCATTACCTCATGAGCAGCCCGGTCAACGGATGCTTCAAGAATTCTCTCAGCGCCCTCAACGGCCAGCTCTCCAACCTTCGCCCGAAGCTCTTCCCTGGCACGACTAATCTCCTGATCAATCTCTGCCTGAGCGCCCTCTACAATACGAGCTGCTTCATCGCTTGCCTTGGCTTTAGCTTCTTCTTCAATCTGCGAAGCTCTGCTTCTGGCCTGGGCTATGAGTTCTGCTGATTGTTTTTTCGCTTCTTCAAGCTCAAGACCTGCCGCTTCATTAGCCTGTTCAAGCTGCTTTTCAGCAGCGGTTGCTTTCTCCAGACCATCAGCGATTGCCTTCTGTCGCTCTCTCATGATGGTTGTGAGCGGTGGCCAGACATATTTCATGCAAAATAGGACAAAGAGCGCGAAAGAAATCGCTTGTCCAAGCATGGTCAAATTAATATTCACAGTTCACCTCTGACTTTGGTTGCATGATTCAAAAACCAAGAGTTGCGTGAAGCTATAGCGCAAAGATCATGTACAGTGAGATACCCACTGCAATAATGGGCACAGCGTCGACCAGTGCCAGCGAGATGAAGAGCTGCGTCATCAGCATCGGTTGCAGTTCTGGTTGCCGGGCAACACCTTCAAGGTATTTACCGCCCAAAATACCGATACCTACACCACTACCAATGGCACCCAATCCCATCAGGATTCCACCTGCAATTAAGATAAGCGACTGTTCCATGAGTTACTCCTGCTTTAAAAGTCGTTTTCTAGAAATTTTAGTGTTCGTCAACTTCGTGAGCCTGCGTTAGATAAACTATCGTCAGGATCATGAAAACAAACGCCTGTAAACCAATAATCAAGATATGAAAGATGGCCCATGCCCACTGCATGAGGCCGCCTAACAAACCAAGTACAAAACCGCTGCTATATAAAAGCGCGATCAAAATAAAAATCATTTCACCGGCATAAAGGTTGCCGAATAGTCGAAGCCCGTGAGATAGAGGTTTTGCGATAAGGTCCACAATCTCGAGCATAAAGTTGAAAGGTGCCGCCCAAATGCTCGGAATTGGATGAGTGAAAAATCCCGCACCGAAGTTTATGGGCCCCTTCATCTTGATGTTGTAATACAAGACGAGAAAAAAGATGGATATCGACATCCCCATCGTCGCATTCGGGTCAGTGGTAGCCACAACCTTCATGTAGGGAATTCCCATTAGCGCTGCCGCGTGGGGAATAATATCCACCGGCACCAGATCCATCAGGTTCATCAGGAATACCCAGACCAGTATGGTGAGTGAAAGGGGACCAATAATCGCATTTGGTCGACTTCCGAATACTTGCGTGATGTTGTCGTCTACAAACTCGACGGCCATTTCACAGATATTTTGCAGCGTGCCAGGAACACCTGCCGTCGCACTTCTTGCCGCCATCGTGAATATGGCAAGGAAC
>JAPKEK010000652.1 GCA_028822125.1 Pseudomonadales bacterium
GGAAGCTGAGTGACAGATCAGCCAGGTAAGGTGCACAGATCATCAGTAATATTACAGCGATAGTCCCGCCCGCAAAAGAGGCATATGCAGCGGTTGCCAGGGCCTTGCCAGCGTGTCCGCTCATGGCCAGGGGATAGCCATCAAAACTGGTGGCAACTGTTCCTGCAACGCCGGGTGCATTAATGAGTATAGAAGAGGTGGAACCACCAAAAATAGCACCGTAGTATACACCTGACAGTAGAATCATACCGCTGGCAGGTGCCAGGTTATAGCTAATTGGAATCATCAGCGCTATGGCCGAAATCGGTCCTAGTCCGGGCAGCATCCCAATCAGACTGCCAGCAATACAGCCACAGGCGATCAGGGCAAGATTTTGGATCGTTAATATCGTTTCAAGTCCCAACAAAATGCCTTCTATCACTGAATCAGATCCTTAACCTAGAGGATCCAGGTGCCGGGGCTCAGGTATATTCCAAGAAAAGTCAGGATTCCCCAAAGGGACAAAGGAATAGCGATTCCTGTGATCAGAAGTAAGCCTACCCTGCGTTCGCCGAGTAAATAGGCAGATACGGTCAGAAACAACACGCTGCTGGGGATAAAACCGAGGATCTCAAGGATGCTAATATAAAGAACTACGACAATGATGAGCCAGATAATACGCTTGACTATTGGCGTGATCTTCAAATAAGTTGGAGCAGGGTTGTCGGTCCAGATCAGGCTATATAGCAACACAGCCGAGCAGGCAAGGCCTATTGAGCCTACCAGGTAAGGAATTGTTCTGGCATTGAAGGCGTCGTCTCTTTCCCAGAAATCAAGGTAGATATCTCCGGTCAGGAAGATATAGCATCCGAAAAAAAAGGTCAGGGTAACAGATACCCATTTTTCCAAAATCACGTTTCAGCTTTCATATAACTACCTTCTGGGTCTCAGGTATCCGACTGCACGCATCAGCGCCGTAATCTGAATTTCCTGCTGCTCAAGGAATGCATAAAACTCTGGACCTTGCCTGTGCAGTCTGGCCCAGCTGTTTCTAGCTCGAATCACTTCAAATTCGGGTGTCCTGACTAGCCTGCTGAGAACGCCTATCATTTTGTCATACTGGATCTGGCTTAGCCCTTTGGCAGCAAAAAAACCTCTCCAGTTTGAGAACTCAAGATTAATTCCCTGGCGCTTGAGAATAGGCAGATCAGGAGCATCGCTAAGGGGTGCAGCGGCGGTCACCGCCAGAATGCGAATGAGGCCACTTCTGTGCATCTGTATCGCCTCACTAAGCCCTGTAGACAGTACAGAGACTTCGCCTGACAAGATACCAGCCATGGCTCTACCACCACCATCATAGGACAGGTAATTGACCATTCTGGGATCACCCCCGGCCAGTTGCAAAGCTCTAGCTATAACAAAATGATCCGTATTTCCCCTGACGGAACCGCCGGCCACGATAATGGACTCAGGATCTTGAATGAACTGTTGTGAAAGGTCTTTAAAAGTTTTAAATTTGGAATCGGCCCGGACGGCGAAGCAACTGTAGTCGGCAATCACTGATGCAATGGGTACCAGGTCCCTGAAACTCTGTGGAAAAATGCCCTGCAGAGACCTTACTATGATTGGCGTAGAATTTATGAGGAGGGTATTCTGCTGACGCTGAGCTGTTTCAATCATTTTGGCGATAGCTCTGCCACCCCCGCCTCCTGAAAGGTTTTCGTAAGAGAGATGCTCAACCAGACCTGATGCCTTGAGTGCCAGGCCAATACCGCGCGCTGTGCCATCCCATCCACCGCCAGGCCCTGCGGGAATGAGGAAGTGAATCTTGGCCATGGTGTCAGGCTCGTCGGCCTGGCATTGTAATGGCCAAGGCATGAGACAACACAAGCCTAGCAGAACTAATTTAGGTAGATTGGCCATAATTTGAGGCTAACCTCAGCAGGTTACCTGCCAGGCCCAGTCAAGCCATTGGGTCAGGCATTCGATATCACTGCTTTCAACGGTTGCTCCACCCCAGATTCTCAGGCCAGGCGGTGCATCTCGATAGGCAGCGATGTCATAGGCGATATCATCCGACAACAGTCGCTGAGTCATGGACTTGATCCTGTTTCTCTGGCCGTTTT
>JAPKEK010000653.1 GCA_028822125.1 Pseudomonadales bacterium
ATCGGAAGCACCAAATCCGTCAATACGTTGGTGGATTTCCTGGAGATTAATCTGGACATGAGTGATGGCGCTTAGTTCACCGTGAAGGGCGACGCCGACAATCAGCAATATAATCCGCAGGAAGGTGTTTAACATGCTGTTCGATTATCTATCCGGGTTGCTAGACTAGCTTATACTGGTTCATGCGCAACAGGTACCTGTATCATGGCTAACATGACGATTATGGATTCTGCTGCATGATTCAAACCAGGAAATGGATATAGGTTCACCGCCATCCTGACGCCCGGAACCAGCTATGGGATCAGGGCAACGATTCCAATGAACTTAACCATCTGATTCGGGTCCTGGAGCAACAGCCGTGCATTAAGGATCTCAGGGAATGGCTGCGGTTTTTTTTAAACAATTATAATTGTATCGATCGATTCCGGCCCCGGGGCACCATTTAAGTTATCTATTTATTCTTTTAAACTAGCCTACGACCTGTCCGTGACTCTTTTTAGATCTATTGCATGATCTCATCTTGTCTCTGGCGCCCTAATTAACGAAAAACTAATAACTTAATTGATTCATAACAACGGTTTAACGGTTGCCTCGGTGAGCCATTCATCGAGTCGATTTTTCTGTCTCTACCTGCTTCACGCTTGGGCGCTGGCCAATTAAATCCATAACCTTTTGAATATTCGGGTAATTGGCCAGTAGATCTTCATCGTATATGGCTCTCACCATGCCGCTGGAGAACCCGAAGCAGTAAAAAGTATAGAGGTCTGCCAGAGAGAATTGTTCGCCAGCGGCGTATGGCTCTCCAACAAAGAGGCGCCCAACCGCTTTCATACCCTTAGCTAGATCTGCTTTAACAGAAGTTTTAGTTTCTTCTGATACCGGCTGCTTGAATAACACTTCGGGAAGCAGCCGACGGGCGACTAGATCAACGTCCAATTTTAAGTGGCACACTAACTCCATCACTTTTGCTGCCGGTATTGAGTCTGCAGGGAGTAGCGCGGGGTCTGGTTGAATGTTTTGAAGGTAATGAGCGATCGCTAACGATTCGGATAGATACACCCCGTCAGCTTCGATAGCGGGCATTTTTCCCATAGGTGACTTAGCCAGGAAACCCTCCTCTTGGCTGGGTGGCGTTTTCACTTCTTCAAATTCTAATCCTTTCTCAATGAGTAGTGCTTTGGTTAAGCTGTAGTAGTTACTCATGCGAAGGCCGTATAGTTTGATCATGTTCTCTGGTCTCCTGAAGTTGACGCGACTCTCCGCGAGGAGAGCGGTTGCATCGTTTCATGATTAAACTAAGAAAGCCAGCCAGACTGGGTTAGCTTTTGGGTGGTATCCTAGATCTAGAATCTTAAACTCAAGTGTAATTAACACATTAGCTGCGCTATCCAACCAGGTTATAAACACCCTGCATAGTTACTATGTAGGGATGCTGGGACAGGGTATTCAAACTTACACCACGGATTATTTAACCACTGAAAGCTCTGGAATAGTCAGCAATGCTTCACAGGTTTTACTGTACTCAATTATATCAGCCCGCATGGAGGGCTACGTGTCGATGAGGAAGTGGCAATCATCCCAGACAATATCAATACGCACCTTTGACTTTTTTGTCGGTCCCTGATGAATCGTGCAGGTCCAGAAAGCACCTCTTTCATCGGCATCCCGCCATGCCTTAATCACCTGATTGTTGCGCCGGAAAAAAGCCTTTCCCGCTGGATTTAAATTGCCCTGATCGGGGCCCGGTGGTTTCCCTGAAGCGTCAAGCCAGATTATCTTTACATTTTTTTTGTTGCGGGATATATCATGTGGTGGTCGATCATATTCTGCGGCAGCGGTAATCATCTTATCCAGCCACTGATGTGCCTCAATTTTCCCCATATCAGTACGCTTTACTCATGGATTCATTTGCACTTTCCCTAGAACCGGTGTTTCCAATTGATACAAGCTTGTTTTTTCAAACTAACTGGTTCAACTCCTAATCCATGGAGTAGCAGATGTCACGAAGTCTGGTTCAGTGCCATCATCACAGCCTGGCAGACTTCGGATCTAGGGATTTCAGACCCTGACTTGGTAACCGCCATAAATTCTGTTATCGCTACT
>JAPKEK010000654.1 GCA_028822125.1 Pseudomonadales bacterium
CATATTTTATGGCAGCTGAAGCCTCTGATTCCGGGCCAATCATAAATCCGGGTTCATCCATAAAATTCACAATGGGTATATGAAAAGTGTCGCATAACTCCATCATCCGTTTAGCCTTCTGAGATCCCTGCGCCGTCATGGCACCGGCATAGTGTTTACAATCGTTGGCAATAACACCCACCACAGAACCGTTAAGCCTCGCCAGGCCGATGATCTGTCCGCGACCGTACAGGGGTGCAATTTCGAGCCAGCTGTCAATATCCATGATCAGCTTAATCACTTTTCGCATATTGAAGGGCTTGCGCGCATCTTTTGGGACAATGTTTAATAACTCTTCCTCGCGCCGTTCAGGGCTATCTTCTGACAGCTGCTTGTCTGGCCGTTGCCAGATATTCTCTGGCATAAAGCTTAAGAATTTCTTAATCTCTGTGAACGCAGCTGCTTCGGAATCTACCACATTGTCTACCAGGCCACTTCTGGCATGGACTCGCCAGCCGCCGAGTTCTTCTTTGGTCAATTTCACGCCCAGGGCGCGCTCCACCACTGCTGGCCCAGCCACCATCACCTGCGATATCTCCTTCACCATTACAGAAAAATGTGACGCGACTAATCTTCCGGCGGGGAAACCGGCTACGGGCCCCATGGCAGCAGAAACAACAGGAACCTCTGTCATTGCAGCGGCAATGACCTTAAAACGGGGGTCGGCAAAAACAGGAGACCCAACAGTTTTTGGGCCGCTAGAAGCTGAGCCTGCCACGCTGCCGCCACCACCTTCGAGCAATCTGACAAGGGGAACTTTAAAATGCAGGGCTAACTCTTCCGCATAGACACTTTTGCGCAGGCCAGCACCATTGGGTGACCCCCCCTTGAGCGTAAAATCTTCGCCGCCCAATACAATGCGCCGTTGGTTAATCTCAGCAAATCCCACCACATAGTTCGCCGGGCTAAAGGAGACAATGTTGCCGTCTGCATCCTTTTCAGCAAACCCAGCTCCTTCACCGTGCTCCTCAAAAGAACCTGAATCTGCCAGGTCTGCTATACGTTCTCTTATCGTCAGGCGTCCCTTCGCATGATGAAGCGCGATGGCCTCCTCACCGCCCTGCTGTTTTGATAATTCTCTACGTAAGCGAATTTCATCCGTCTCATCCTGCCAACTCATTGCACAAACTCCTGCTGATATTGATCTTTTCCAGGCTCTACTGGGCTAGGTAGCCAATTACCAATGACCAACCCCTCAGCCCCTGTCGACACCATAGCTGTCGAGATGACATCCAGTGCATTGTCTTAAAAGGGGACGAAAGCCATCTATTACACCCATATACACCCATATACATCCATATACACCCATATACACCCATATACACCCATAATGCTGAAAAACTATAAAACTTGCTGCATTTTTCTTACAATTGGTGGCAAGCCGCCAGCGATCATGGTACTTTCCCTTCCGATGATTTTCGACAGATTTCGGACATTTAGTACTTTCGATTGCTGCTTGCTCCATTTCATAGCATCTAAATTAATAGCATTTAGATTAATTGCATTTACATTAATAGCATTTACATTAATAGCATCTAAATGCATAGCATCTGAATTTAAAGCTTGTAGATTTAAAGCTTGGAGATTCAAAGCTTGCAAATTTAAGCTGCATAAATTTATAAGCGTGAATTTATGAATCTACTTTGTTTTGCCAGGCATTACAGATCGGAATAGTCCGAGAACCATTTTTTAATTATCTGAAAAGAAGTTCTGAAAAGAAGTAAGGAACGATAAATAAACCTGAAATTATACCTTTGAGATCATTCAACCAGTGCTCATTGACAGCTCTGGTTTAACCTACCTATCTGGACACCACCTATGCTGATAGTTGTACCTTCTGAAACAGTAGAAACTGAACGACGCGTCGCCCTGGTACCAGACGCTGTCAAAAAGTTATCTAAAATCGGCCTATCCCTGAAGATCGAGTCGGGTGCCGGCCTCAAAACCGGGTATTCTGATCAGGAGTACCTCACCGCCGGAGCAGAAATCGAGCAGGATAGAAATCTGTTACTGGCAAAAGCTGACATTGTGCTGCGAGTCCAAAAGCCGGCACTAGAAGATATT
>JAPKEK010000655.1 GCA_028822125.1 Pseudomonadales bacterium
AATAGGTATGAACGACGCTGCTGTCACCGCGGGTGACACCGCTATTGACTCTGGCGTAATTCCACAGCCTGCCAAATGATGGGCGTCGGTGACCTGCAGATAGTGCTTCTGAGCTACTCGTACTGAGTCCCCAATTATTCATTAATACTGGCAAGACAAAAATTCATGCCTAGGTAGAGAATTTATCCGAACTGTTAGATAAGTCAGTGCCCAACTGGGCAACGGCAGGAGAAAGCACTCTTACAGGATGCAAAACGTCGCCGAACGATGAATGGTGGTTAAAAGGCCGCTCAGAAGGTATAAAAAGAGCAATATTGGTTCCTTCGGACAAATACTAGTCACGAAGTATTTTTTAACGTAACTAGCGCCACACTTTTAAGTTGTTGTTTACAGTTCCAATCGTTATCGATAAAGGTGCAACAGTCGATGGATTTACGTGTAGACAACACGCGAAATAAATAAAGGAGCGAGAACAATGAAACAACTTATCACAGTAATTATTGGGCTGGCACTGTGCGCTATGGCACATGCCGCAACTGAGAAACCCAACGTATTGTTCATCGCTGTGGATGACTTGCGCCCGGAGTTGAATTGCTATGGAAAGGCACACATTAAATCGCCCAACATTGATAAGCTGGCAGAGACGGGTTTCCTATTTGAGCGGGCATATTGCATGGTTCCAACCTGCGGGGCGTCGCGTGCCAGTCTGATGACAGGAATTCGTCCGTCGCGCGGTCGTTTTGTTTCTTTTCTTGCGTCTGCGCAAAAAGAGACGCCGGGCATCATGACCCTGAATACCCATTTCAAAAACAATGGTTATCACACGGTATCGAATGGTAAGATTTTCCATAACCGTGATGACAATGCGCAGGGCTGGTCGGAGGAGGTGTGGCGCCCAACGGGTAATGGGATCGGTTATCGGCTTGAAGAAAATCAGAAAATCGCGAATGCAGGATCAGAAGTTCCAGGCAAGAGAAGGCGAGGGCCGCCCTATGAATCGGCGGATGCGCCGGACCTGGATTACCCTGATGGCCAGATTGCGGTAAAGGCCATCGAAGATTTGCGTCGATTGAAAGACAGGAAGGAGCCGTTTTTTCTGGCGGTGGGTTTTTTGAAACCTCACCTGCCTTTTGTTGCGCCAAAGAAATACTGGGATCTATACGATCCAGACAGTATTCAATTACCCGATAACTATCATCCTCCGAAGGATGCCCCCAAAGAAGCCGTTCATTCTTCTGGAGAGTTGCGTGCCTACGCGGGAGTGCCCGCCAAAGGGCCGGTGTCAGATGAGATGGCGCGCAAGATGATCCATGGTTATTACGCCTGCGTCAGTTTTACTGACGCCCAGGTTGGCAAGGTGCTCGATGAACTGAAAAAACTGGGACTGGCGGAGGATACGATAGTGATTCTCTGGGGAGATCATGGCTGGAATCTTGCTGAGCATACGATGTGGTGCAAACACAGCTGTTTTGAAACGTCCATGCATGCGCCATTAATAGTGCGTGCACCAGGGGTGACAACAGGAGGGCAGCGGACAAAGGCTCTCACTGAATTCATCGATATTTATCCATCACTCAGCGAACTGGCCGGTTTGCCTTTGCCAATGCATCTTCAGGGCAAAAGTTTTGTTCCTTTGTTGAAAAATCCGAGTTTAGCTGGCAAACCAGCAGCAATAGGCAGGTTTGGCAATGGCGATACGATCCGCACCGATCAGTTTCGTTTCAGCGAGTACACCGGCAAAGATGGTAAATTCAGTTCCAGGATGCTCTATGATCACAAAAAAGACCCTGGAGAGAACGTGAATGTTTCTGAGTTGGCAGATCAGGCTGAAGCGGTAAAAAATCTGGCCACCGACCTTCATAAGGGCATGGGCAAGAAAAAGCTGGAGTGAACTGTCCGTAGATTGTAAATCATCACCACTAACAATCTAATCGCAGTTCCCCATTCTCGGCTGCAACAAGGTGCTCACCCAAGCCTTTTGCCGCGGGGTCATCCTAGACCATCCATCGATCAACAAGGCCACCGTTTCACTCAGCGTCGCATTTGTCACCGCGGGTGACACCGCTTCGGTTTCCGAACTGTCCAATAACCCTCTA
>JAPKEK010000039.1 GCA_028822125.1 Pseudomonadales bacterium
CGCCGCGCCGTTAAGAATAGCGATTTGTTATACAAATTGCCATGTCCAGACCGATGCTTGCATGCAAATAAACGCTATACTGTTAACACACTTTCTTTCTCGAAACGGTAATCTATGGCTAGAATTTATATGATCCGCCATGGTAGAGCAGCTGCCGGCTTCTCAGAGGATGCCGACCCGGGGCTCGATGAAATCGGCCACCAGCAGGCTATTGAAGCAGCCCAGCAACTCAATTCTGTCCTGCCCGTCGCCATTGTTTCAAGCCCTCTGAGGCGAGCCCTGGAAACAGCAAAGCCGCTGGTGGAGATCAGTGGCATTGCTGCTGTAATCGAACATCGGGTTGCTGAGGTCCCATCGACCGGACTCAGTTTGTCAGAACGAGGACCCTGGTTACAGAAAGTCATGCAGGGCTACTGGTCAGAACAATCAACAGAACTCAGAAGCTGGCAGGACAACATGGTGGACTGTCTGCTCGAACTGCCATCAGATACCGCTATTTTTTCTCACTTCATAGCAATCAATGCCCTGGTTGCGGTGGCATTAGAGAAAGACCAGATATCTGTGTGCCGGCCTGATAACGGCAGTATCACGATTTTTGACAACAGCCGGCAAAAATTAGATCTCGTTAAACTGGGTTCAGCTGCTGAGACTAAGGTGAACTAGCCCTTTGTGGGTGTAACTCAGATAATGGCAGCACTATGCCTGCGAGCAGCAACACGGCTCGGGTTAACGCATCCCACGGGTTGCCGGCCTGGGCTCCCTTTACCAGCGGGTCAATCGAATTGACACTTAACTGCAACTTCAGCAATGCAGCTAAATCGTGGCGCTGCAAACAGGCCGTAACCATTGGCTTACGTTTGTGCCATACCCGGCCCTTTTGTACAGCAGCTCCAACCGAGCTGTGCTGCATGATCTCCGCCATGTTAACCAAACTGCGAACTTCCCTGGCAAGCATGGCACTCAGGTAGAGTATTTCGGCTCCTTCATTGCGCAAGCTATCAGTAATCTTCAGGCATCGACTCGCTTTTCCCATCAGCGCTGCATCTAGCAGCTGAAACACATCGAACCGAGCACTATTGGCAACACCTTCTTCAACGGCATCAACTTCTACTCTAGGGCTTTGGGAAATTAATTTAATACGATCAATTTCCTGTGCGGCTGCCAGCAGATTGCCTTCGACTCGCGCAGCCATAGACAAGACTGCGTCACGCGTAGCCTGCAGACCTGCTTTTTTAAACCTGGTATCAATCCATCGAGGTAGATCCTTGCTCGCAACAGGCCAAACCTGAATAAACACCCCGGCTTTTTCCAGCGCTTTAAACCATTGTGATTTTTGCGTTGCCTGATCCAGACGGGGCAAACTCAACAACAGTAAATTGGTAGAAGCGGGCACGGAAGCATATTCCTTAAGACAACGTGCTCCCTCGTTACCCGGTTTGGCACCTGACATGCGCAATTCTAAAAGCTTTTGATCTGCAAACAAAGACAGGCTATTGGCGCTATAGATAAACTCCTGCCAGTCAAACCCTGTTTCCACATGAAAAATTTCCCGCTCTGAATAACCTGCCTGCCGAGCTGCCAGGCGAATACTGTCGCAGCATTCCTGAACAAGCAGCGGTTCGTCACCACTGACAATATAAATTGACGACAGCCCAGCTGAGAGCGCCTGGCCCAGCTTTTCAGGATAAACTTTCAATTCACTTGCTTCATAATGTACCTGTGCTACTTAGTTGCCCTAACCGGAGCCAGCGGGTTTTCTTTTCTATGATTAGAAATAGACACCCGTATCCGCTCCACCAGCCGTTGTACTGCCTGTATTCTTGATTCTGACAAAATTACTGCTTCTTCGCGTCGACTTGCCAGCAAATTGGATCTATCAGATTCAAAAAGTGCGGATGCGGTCACTACATCATCTACAAGAACTTCACCTGTGCTGATACTCTCGAGCCTGAAATGAAGTTCCAGAACAAACTCATAATCGCTGCTATTTAAGGTAAAAGAATTCGCGATTGGCCACTTATTCAATTTTTCGGGACCAACAACCAGCACGAATCGGGCCTGCGAAGGTTCAACAGACTTTAATCCTGTGGTGCGTAACACCGCCCTTAGACCACGTCTGGACTCAGCGGCAACGCCTTCTACCTTCAAATACAGGGGCGCGTCCAGAGTCGAATCTGCATCTATCCCGCGCAACTGAAAACCACAGCCAGACATCAGCATACAAAGCATCAGACCGGCAAAGCGTAGCACCATTAGACTTTCCCCTAACCTATCCACTCATTGGCTGACAACAAAGTTAATCAGTTTGTCAGGCACATGAATCACCTTTCGCAGATTCATGCCGTCGAGCAGTCTTTTGATTGTTTCATGTTCTTTTGCTGCAGACTGCGCTGAGGCATCATCGAGGCCAGCGGGAACGGTGAGCCTGGCTCTTAATTTACCATTGATCTGGACAACCAGTTCAATAGTCAATTTCTCCAGCGCCGCCTCATCTGTGTCGAGCCAGCGCGCCGACTCAATATCCTCCGAGGTCAACTTTTTCCATAAAACATGACAAATGTGAGGGGTGATGGGCGACATGACCAGCACGGCAACCTGCAACGCTTCATGTTTGACAGCAAGCCCTTGGTCGGATGTGTCGGAAAATTTGATAACGCTGTTCATCAGCGTCATAACGGCTGCAATAACGGTATTAAAGGCCAACCTGCGATCATAATCATCCCTCGCTTTCGCCAGTGTTTCATGCGTTAAACGACGTAATTCACGTTGGCGCTCGCTCAGCTTTGCAACTTCAAGATTGGCTATTTCAGCCGTCTGACAATGTTGCTGGATGGTTAGCCATAGTCGAGCTCTCAGCCATCGATGAGCCGCTTCAACGCCATTTTCTGCCCACTCAAAACTCTGTTCCGGCGGTGCCGCAAACATCATAGCCATACGAACAGCATCGGCACCAAAGCTTTCCAGTAAAATTTTAGGATCTCCGACATCTCCGGAAGACTTGGACATTTTACTGCCATCCTGTAGCACCATACCCAGCGCCAGCAGTTTTTCAAAGGGTTCATTGGAAACCAGCATGCCTTCATCACGCATGACCTTGTGAATAAACCGCGCATACAAAAGGTGAAGAATGGCATGTTCCTCACCGCCTACATAATGATCGACCTGCCGCCAGTACTTTGCCCTGTCATCGACCATGGCATTATCACTATCACTGGACATGAATCTGGCGTGATACCAGGAAGACTCCATGAAAGTATCAAAAGTATCCGTTTCCCTGACCGCATCGCGATCACATTCCGGACAAGACACCTGATACCATTCCGGCATTTTCTTGATGGGTGAGCCAACACCTTCAAAAACGATTTCCCTTGGCAATTCAACCGGCAGTTGCTCCTCTGGTACCGGCACCGCGCCACAGTTTTCACAATGAATAATGGGTATGGGACAACCCCAGTATCGCTGCCTTGAAACTCCCCAGTCACGCAGCCTGAAATTGACCTGTTTACTGCCCAGGCCTTTTTCTTCCAGGGCCTTTGCAATCGCAGAGAAACCTTCACTGAATCCCAGTTCATTAAACTGACCTGAGTTAACAAGACGTCCTTTTGCAGTAAAAGCAGCAACTCTGAGATCAACCGGGTCTCCGCTTATCGATTCTATGACCTGCTGAATCGGCAAATTGTATTTAGTGGCAAACTCCCAGTCTCTCTGGTCATGTCCGGGTACAGACATAACCGCGCCGGAGCCGTACTCCATTAATACAAAATTTGCCACCCAGATAGGAACAGGTTCACCTGTGAGAGGGTGCCTGGCATAGTAGCCTGTATTCATCCCTTTCTTTTCAAGCTTGGCCATATCAGCTTCTGCGACTTTCACCTGATTACACTCTTCCAGAAAGTCCTGCAGATCAGGATCCCTGCTGGCTGCCTCACGGGCCAGGGGATGCTGTGCTGCAACTGCCAGATAGGTCACCCCCATCAACGTGTCCGGGCGAGTGGTATAGACCGACACCGCATCGGCGTCGCTCAGCGTAAAATGTATTTCAACGCCTTCTGATCGGCCTATCCAGTTTCTCTGCATGGTCTTTATTTTGTCCGGCCAACCTGGCAGACGATCCAATTCGTTGAGCAGTTCTTCGGCATACTGGGTGATTTTTATGAACCACTGGGAAAGTTCACGCCGCTCCACCACCGCACCTGAACGCCAACCCTTGCCATCGACAACTTGTTCATTAGCAAGCACTGTCTGGTCCACCGGGTCCCAGTTCACCCAGGCCGCTTTTTTATAAACCAGGCCTTTGCTGAACATTTTGGTGAAGAACCACTGTTCCCAGCGATAATACTCGGGGTTACAGGTTGCAAATTCCCGTGACCAGTCATAAGACAGACCCAAACTCTGCATCTGCCGTTTCATCTGCGCAATATTCTGCAGCGTCCACTGGGCAGGTGCCACTTTATTTTTGATAGCGGCGTTCTCGGCAGGCAGGCCAAACGCATCCCAGCCCATGGGCTGTAATACATGCTTGCCATTTAAACGCTGGAATCTACCAATCACATCTCCGAGCGTATAGGTTCTTACATGGCCCATATGTAACTGCCCGCTGGGGTAGGGAAACATGGCCAGGCACTTGTCGCTCTGCTCATCGACGACAAAGGCGCCGCTATCCTGCCAGATCTTTTGGACCTGACGTTCTAACTGGTTAGGAGAATATGGGGTAATCGCTTTTTCGTGTTGCATGGGATCCCTGAAAGTGCCGCAAACCTGCATTGTACCTGAAGCCTATTAGATGCAGCTATGGCTTCCGGTGATTCTCCTGTCTTGAGGACAACCACAGACCGGTAAGCAGCAAACCCAGAGTGATTAGAAAAGGCGCCTGGCCATATTGGTGGTAAGGTGTCAGGCCGCGCATAATTGGCACCTCAGCAGACAATACCGCCGCTGTATCTCTTTGCAACTGCTGAACGATCTGACCCTTGTAATCAACCAGAGCTGTTATGCCGTTGTTGGTCACCCTGAGCATATACCGGCCATTTTCAAGGGCCCTCATACTGGCAATCTGCATATGCTGATCAGGGCCATAGGAGTTACCAAACCAGGTATCATTACTGATGGTGACCATCAGGCCGGGATCACTGACGTTGCCGCGAACCAGCTCCGGAAAAACAACGTCATAACAGATAGAAACGGATAATCTGATGTCGCCTGCCATAAGCGGCTTCTGTCCTGACCCGCCTGCTACGTTCCGCGACATGGGTAGATCAAATAATGTGATTATCCCACGCAAGTAAGCCTCAAAAGGAACATATTCTCCAAAGGGAACGAGCTGCTGCTTAATATACTGACCGGGTTTTTCACCAACAACAACAGCGCTATTTAAGTATCTGCCATCCTGATTCCGATCCGGAATACCCGTCAGCAACGTGCTGCCCCATGCTTCTGAAAGGACCTTGAACTGGGCAAGCAACCAATGCGCATCACCGCGCAGCAAGGTAATGGCTGCTTCAGGCCAAACGATGAGATCAGCGCCCCAGACCGGTTCAGTCAATTTGCTGTAGTGATTGACAATGGGCATCGCCATATTTCTCTGCCACTTGCTGTGCTGGTCGATATTTCCCTGAACCGCGGCTACCTGGATGGATCTGCCTGCCGTTACGAATTCCAGCTCAGCGGCACCCACAGCCAGCAAGATGACTGTCATGCCCAGGAGCGCGAATCGCTTCTGCCGCTTCACCAGGAAACCAAACAGCAGACTAGCGAGCAGGCACGCCGAGAAGCTAACAGCGAGCACACCGGCAACGGGGGCAAAGGATGCCAATGGGCTGTGAAGATGGCTGTAACCCAGATAAAACCATGGGAACCCCGTTAACAACCAACCTCTCAACCATTCTCCCAGAACCCAGATTATCGGAAACCCCAGCACCACCTGAAAACGCCACTGCCGTATAAAACGAGCATACAGCCATGCCTGTGGCAGGAAACTAAGGGACCAGAAAATGACAAAGAGCATAACCAAAATCACTGCCAGGCCGATTGATGCGCCACCAAAAGTGTAAATACTGACGTAAAGCCATGATGCCCCCACGGCGAACAGGGCCACTGCAAATACGTAGTGACACAGAACCACCTGTTTTATCGTACCCTCATGGATCGCTATGAGCAGCAGAGCAATGGAGGCGATACCAGATGGCCACACGTCAAAAGGCGCGAAACTGAGTGGCATGAGCATGCCAGCAAATAAGGCCAGGCCAAGCCTGGCCCAGATGCCCGTCAAGAGCGGCAATCCCTTCATAGGTTTAATTAATCCAGACTGCGGCGGGCAACCTGTAACAGGTGAATCCTGCGGTTATCTGCATTCAAAACACTGAAATAAAAACCTTCCATTACAATATTATCGTGCCTGGTCGGTAACCGCCCGATCCTGTTTATCATCAACCCTCCAATGGTATCGAATTCATCTTCACTAAAACTACTGCCAAAAAAGTCATTGAAATCATCGATGGTCGTCAATGCTTTTACAGTATAGGTTCCATCAGAGTGCGGTTTGATAAAGTCATCTTCATCGTAATCGAACTCATCGGTTATATCACCGACAATTTGTTCAAGTACATCCTCGATGGTGATGATGCCGCTCATACCACCATATTCATCATAGACTACGGCCAGGTGATTCCTGTTCGAGCGAAATTCTTTGAGTAGCACATCCAACCGCTTGCTTTCCGGAATACCGGAACTCGGCCTTAACAGATTACGAAGGCTAAACTTCTCCGAGCTGTCAGGATGAGCAAGAAACAACAGATCTTTTGCCAGCAGAATACCCAGTACTTCATCCGTGTTATCACCCACCACGGGAAACCGCGAGTGTCCGGATTCAATGACCTGAGACAGGATTTCGCTGGTAGTCTGATCACTTCTCAAAAACACCACCTGTGCCCTGGGCACCATTATCTCGCGGGCTTTCATGTCAGACACCGTCAACGCCCCTTCGATAATACTCAATGCCTCAGCGTCAAGCAGCCCCCTTTCTTTGGAAGCACGCAAAAGTTCCAGCAGTTCAGGCCTGGAACCTGGCTCACCCGTCAGGGCCAGAGAAAGTCTCTCTAACCAGCTTCGACTGGCATCACTACTCGAATCACCTTCACTCATAATGAGTCCTCACGGTAAGGATTCCTGATACCAAGCGCCTCCAGCAACATAACCTCCAACCGCTCCATTTCTTTTGCCTCGCGCTCTGCAATATGATCAAAGCCTTTTAAATGCAGTATTCCATGAATTACCAGATGGGCAAAATGCTGCAGCAACTCTTTTTCCTGGCTCTGTGCTTCAGCCGCCAAAACTGCAGGACAAATAACGACGTCACCCAACACAATACGACCGCACTCATCAACAGAATTTTGAGCAAAAGCCAATACATTAGTCAATTTATCTTGTTGCCTATAACGCAAATTCAGTTGCTGGATCTCCTGCTTTTCCACAAACCGGATACAACACTCGCAGGACGGCTGATCTAAGCGCTCAAGGCTGCGCTCAAACCATGGCCTCGCCAACTCCGGGTCAAAAAGCCCCTGGCAAAGCCCTACCTGTTGCATCTCAATGAGATATTTATCCATATTCAGATATTAGCTGTCCGAAGGATTGCCAGAAGATATCTGCTCTTCATGCAGGTCATAGGCTTCAACAATTCTTTGCACCAGAGGATGTCTTACCACATCTTTTGCTGTGAACCTGGTAAAGGACAAGCCTTTAACCTGGCCCAGCACGCTCATCACATGCTTCAAACCACTCTTGATGTGTGATGGTAAATCAACCTGGGTAATATCGCCGGTAATTACAACCGTAGACCCAAACCCAATTCGAGTCAGGAACATTTTCATTTGCTCTATTGTTGTATTCTGGCTTTCGTCAAGGATGATAAAAGAATCGTTTAAGGTTCGGCCGCGCATATAAGCCAGAGGGGCAATTTCAATAAAGCCCTTTTCGATTAATTTTTCAACTTTCTCAAAGCCGAATAATTCATACAGGGCATCGTAGAGCGGTCTAAGATACGGATCTATTTTCTGGCTCAGATCACCCGGCAGGAATCCGAGTTTTTCCCCGGCTTCTACAGCAGGTCGTACCAGCAGAATGCGACCAATGCGCTCCTGCTCAAAAGCTTCCACAGCGCTGGCCACTGCAAGAAACGTTTTTCCAGTACCCGCCGGTCCAATGCCAAAGCTTATATCATGGTTGCGAATAGCACGCCCATAGGCAATTTGATTACGACCTCTGGGCCTTATGTCTTTGCGTCTTGTCTTAATGATATCGTTTTTGTCATCTACGCCCATGGATAGGGCTTCGACACCAGACTCTTGTAAAAACAAATGTACTGTATCTGCCGTCATCTGCGTTCCTCTGCAAACTTCCCGATACAGATGCGAGAGCAATTCTCCTGCTACACAGACTGTTTCTTGTTCACCAAAAAGTTCAAATTCATTTCCACGATTATGAATTGTCACACCAAGACGCTTTTCAATTTGTCTCAAATTGGCATCTAAAGGACCACATAGGTCCACTAACTGCCGACTATCGTCTGGTTCCAGTGTCAATTGGTACGGAGATAATTCCAAATTCATATTATACTGTTAGATCAAAAGACTAGAGTACTGGTCCTTAGACCAAAAAAAAAGCACTAAAACGCTCACACTAACTTACCCCTGAGCGAATTAGGCAATGCCTCAAAAATTTCAACATCTACAAAGGTCCCTATATGACGTTTATCCAGGTCAGAAAAATTAACCACTCGGTTATTTTCGGTTCTGCCCTGCAGTTGCCCCGGATCCTTTCGCGAAATGCCTGAAACCAGGATACGTTGAGTAGACCCTATCATGGCCTCACTGATGCGCGTGGCCTGCTGGCTTATTCTACCCTGCAGAACAGCAAGGCGCTGTTTCTTGACCACCATGGGCGTTTCATCTTTCAAATCTGCTGCGGGGGTTCCTGGACGGGCGCTATAAATAAAACTGAAAGAGTGATCAAATCCAATTTCCTCTATCAGTTGCATTGTTTGTGAGAAATCATCATCTGTCTCTCCGGGGAAACCAATTATAAAATCTGAGGAAAGACTCAATTCCGGCCTGATTGCCCTTAATCGTCTTATCTTCGATTTATATTCGAGTATCGTGTGGCCCCGTTTCATCCTTGCAAGTATTCTGTCCGACCCACTCTGCACGGGTAAATGCAGATGATTGACTAATCCCGGCACTTCATCATACAAATCAATCAGGCTGTCCGAAAATTCTACCGGATGAGAGGTCGTATATCGGACTCGATCGATGCCTTCTATATTAACAACCACACTGATCAGGTAAGCAAGATCTGCAGTACCCCCTGAGTCGAGCACACTTCGGTAAGCATTAACATTCTGTCCCAGCAAATTAACTTCTCTGATACCTTTGGCAGCCAGCTGGAGAATCTCTTTAAGTACATCAGGCAACGGCCTGCTCACTTCTTCACCCCGTGTATAGGGAACTACGCAAAATGTACAATATTTGCTGCAGCCTTCCATAACTGAAACAAAAGCTGACGGTCCCTTCACCGATGGTTCAGGCAACGAATCAAATTTCTCTATTGACGGGAAACTGATGTCAATCAGGCTTGCACCTGTCTGGCTGAGTTCGCTCAGCATAGCCGGCAGTCGATGCAGGGTCTGGGGGCCAAAAATCACATCTACATAGGGTGCCCTGCTATTGATCGCCTTACCTTCCTGGCTGGCAACGCAACCACCCACACCTATTATAAGGTCAGGATTAGCTTCTTTCAGCTTCCGCCAACGTCCTAGCTGATGGAAAACTTTCTCCTGGGCTTTTTCACGAATGGAGCAGGTATTCAAGAGCAGCAGGTCCGCCTCACTCTCATGTTCTGTCAACTGATAGCCCTGGGCCTTTGCCAGCAAGTCGGCTATCCTGGATGAATCATATTCATTCATCTGGCAACCGTGTGTTTTTATAAATACCTTGGGTTCAGACACAGGCTCACAGCTTTAAGTTAAAAAACGGACCATTATTATATTCTGGACCGGTGCATTCACCTAGAGATATTGTGGACCAACACAATCGTCTGGAAATATTCTGCTCCAGAGCAATCGCATCGCAGGCTTGAATTCCGTATAATCAGCCCTGATATCGACTTCTCAGGGGACTAACTCCCTTGCTTTCGTTGATATTTGGCGCCAAGGCGTCCTACACTGAGCAACCTATATGTCAAAATCTCCAACATAC
>JAPKEK010000656.1 GCA_028822125.1 Pseudomonadales bacterium
CATCCATCTGCAGAACCGGGATCCGGAACTTGCTAATTACGTCACCGTTAAAAGCGCTGGCCCGGGCAGCGCGTTCAGATCAGATATAACATTGCGACGTGAGCTTCTGGCAAGTGATCAACAGCCTGTGCCGTTGTTCCGTTTGCGAGATGGGACTTTGTATAGGGGCGATCAGATTGAGATTGAATATCACAACCTGCAATTGCCCCGGATCAGTGAACTATCTCTTGAGTTGCCAGTGCTATTGAGAATAAACCCACAGGCGCGAGCATTGCCAGGCCCGGGACTGTTTGTTGACCCCACTGGATTTACAGGCAAGGCCGAAACTGAACCACGATGGCAGAGGTTATATGGCGAGAGCCGCAAGATCAGGTCTGGTGAAGCTGCCATGGTAAAAGTCGTCGCACCTCAACTCGTTGAAACAGATGCGCCTTTCCAATCTTATATCGAACTGCTTGACCAGTACGGTAATCCGGCAAACGGGACATTACCGTCTTTCGATATATTGCTGGATGGTAGTTTCATCACACGAGCAGATTCGAGTGATAGCAGTACTGCCATTGTTCAGATCCCGGAACAAGTCATCCGAACACCGGGCCTGCATACTATTTCGGTGCGTTCCACTGGTGGAGGATTACGGGGTCTTTCACCATTGATGCTGGCGTCAGACGATCCCCCATTTAGACTTCAATGGACTGATTTCAGCACCCAAAGCCTGGCGAGATTATCCGGATCTGCCCCTAATCGCTCCCCAGCCGCGCTGATGGATGTAAACCAGATTTCTCTGCCATCGAATATTCCTGTTGAGATTGACATGAATGCCGATGTTGTCAGACGTCTCTCCTATAAGGGAATCACCACGGGTGGCTCCTGGCTTGAACTGAACAATGCATCGGTCAGGACTGCTATGCTTCTTGCAGAACTCACTGGAGACAGAAGGCGACCCTCGACCGGATTAATTCAACTGCTGGCAGGCCCCAGTGGCCATGAATGGTTACTGGCGCACTATGCTCAGCTGGGTTCTACTTTTGGCCTGGCAGCTACTAGAATGACTCTGCAGTCCAGAAGGAGAACGCCAGGACCTGCTACGGCAATTCTGCTCAGGCCAGAAGAATCCTGGTTACAGGCTTTGAACAAGGGGCGAACCTACGTTAGTAATGGTTCAAAGGCGATTGTTTTATGGGAGTTAAACGGGTCAGCCCCGGGTTCCAGGGTTGCCGACTCCAGCCGGCGGCAGCTAAGGGCAGTCATTTACTCCAATGTTCCAGTGGTTCAACTGGATTGGCTGAAAAACAGTCAACCGCTGGCATCAGCGCTGAGCGAACCAATAACGGATACAAAGGAATCTTCTGAACATGTTGTCAGGCCGACGGCAGAACCCAGAAGGCTGTGGTTAAACATCAGCCTGTCTTCATCGGCTAAGCCGGCCAAGCCGGGGCTCAGTCTGCCGCGTAACGGACGTGAGTGGCTTGGCTATATAAAATTAACTGGGCTAGAGCTTCTTAATTTTTCTGCGCCCGGTTTTGATAGCGTGAGCGATACAGCCATTACCATTAACCCAAATGATCCGAATAGAATCGATTTCCTGGGCTGGACCCATGGCAGCACCGTTTCGTTCCGGGTTAGAGTTGAAATTCCCGCGGATACCCAATCAGCTATCAGCGGCCTCGGCGCGCAGCAAGATCAACCGGGGATAACCTCGACTGCGACGAGAACTGTGGTGCTTGATGAGGCGAAGCTGCAAGTAGAAAAAAAGCAGCCTGAGTTGCTATCCATTGAATTACATATTCGAGAGGGGTTTGAAGACGTTTTATTTTTGCCCGGTGAGCGAGAGCCTTCTGCGACGCCTGGGCTGAATGAAATCATTGCTTTGGATATGATTCAGACTGAGCCTTTCAGACGAGACCTGATTGCCAGTGGCTATCGGGATAAAGTAACCGTCAGTATTGAGCCTGAACTGGAAGCGAAATCATACTCTTTTGAGTATTTGGATACGTTGGAGCTGCTACCCGGAGACTATTATCACGCGCGTATTCGGTTGGAAAATGGAGACTTTATATGGACGTCCCCCATCTTTGTCGGCGGATTTG
>JAPKEK010000657.1 GCA_028822125.1 Pseudomonadales bacterium
ATCCTCCCATCAAAATGCGCAACGATCTCTCCATCTGCTATCAGATCAGCTATCACTTCTTCCGGTTCAGCTAACACCTTATGCGAGAGCCTTCTTCTTTTGATCACTGAAACCACTTCTTCTTGCGAAAATTCCGGCCCTAAAAAACTCGAACTTTCTGAATATGTTCTTCCCTGCCCATGGATACAGTGTGCCGTATAGAGTGCCGCACCGATACTATTGCCGCCATCGGAGGGTGCATAGGAAACATACATCTCCTTGAATGGCGTCTGTTCCAACATTCTCCCGTTATACACCGAGTTCATGAAGAACCCGCCGCCCAAAACAACACGGGGTCGCTTTGTCCGTTCATGCAGATGGGAAAGAAAATGAGTAGCTATCTCTTCAGAAACCATCTGCATGGCTTTAGCAATCGAAATCGTCCAGTCGTCGGGCTGATCCCCGCGGGAACCCATCCGGCCACCGAGTAATTCAATTAAACGATTTGTGTAGAGGTTTGGTTGATCAACCAATGCACCTTTGTAAAAAGATTGATCAAGTCTGAGAGTTCCATCATCCACTAATTGAATGGTAGAGCGAATCTTTCTAGCCTGCTCTTGGCAATCAATATCAAACGCAGAAAGGGCCATTACCTTCCACTCGTCACTGTCTGGTCGATATCCCAGCAGCTCAGTGAAAGTGGCGTAGAACATGCCCAGAGAATCTGGAACAGTTTGTCGCTGATGAATCTCAATGTCTGAGCCAGTACCAACGCCTGCATTCATGCATTCAAACTCACCTCGCCAGTCTGCTGTCAGTATGGCTGCGTCTTCAAAAGGAGACAGAAAAAAAGCATTTGCGGCGTGGGTGAGGTGGTGATTGATAAAATATACCCTTGGCATAGCACTGCTTTTGGGGAATTCCATACTGACCCATTCACCTGGCTCCCGATCGACCAGATTTAGGAGATGGTCGGGGATACTGTAGAAATAATCCTCCCGCCGGGTCCTATGGGTAGATATCACTGGGTTGTACTTCTGCCACAGTGCACCAGGATTCCAGGCCTGGGCTACCGAATCCACATCCTGCAATCCAACGCCCACGTGCTCAAGGCAATATTGCATGGCACCGTGCGGGAAAAGGCGCGTCAGTTTTTGTCGGTTAAACCGCTCTTCCGGCGCACCGGCAACAATTCTCCCATCCTGACAAACCGCCGCTGAGGCGTTAAGCTCTCCGTGATTGAGTCCGATCACTAGCATTAGAATTTCCCGTTTTAATATCGCTAAGTTTTTCTAGCGCTTTTTATCTAGACTGGTCAGTCAATGATCTCGTCCGTCAGATAATCGGATTCTGAAAGCTTTCCGAACAAACTCCAGTACTCCATCGGTGAACGACCGATACCTGGTCGCTTTATGGATAGATTTTCTGCTGAGAAAGCTTGTCCCTTGATGATGCTTTCCCTTGCGACCAAACTTTTACGGGCCACGTCACGATTCGCTAATTCTGCTTCTTGAGGCATCTTCTCACCATTACCAAGGGCCGCTTCCACCATGCGAATACTGTCAACCATCTGACTCAACTCTTCAGGCTCAAGCGACGCAGCATGATCAGGGCCTGGTAGCGATCGATCTAGCGTAAAGTGCTTTTCAAGTACCCTGGCGCCCAGCGCCACAGCGGCGCATGAAACTGTCCAACCCTTAGTATGGTCAGAATACCCTATTTCGAGACCAAAATAATCGTGCATCGACTTCATAGCTCTTAGATTAACGCTGTCGATAGGTGCCGGATACTGAGTGGTGCAATGTAACAATACGACATGCTCGATTAATGCGTCCCGTCCATCGTCACTTTCGAAGGCGGCACTGAACAACGCTGTTGATGGCGCTGAACCATCTGTAAAACCAAAAGCGAGCACAGACAACGCGGTCTGGACTTCATCTAAGGTAGACATGCCCGTAGAGAGAATAATGTTGCGGCCAGAACGTGCGTATTCGAGTAACAAAGGTCCATTTGTAATCTCGCCGGAGGGTATCTTGAGAATATCAAGTTCGAGTTCATTCACGAGAAAGGTAAGGCTCGGTACATCAAACGCAGTTGACAAAAATATTA
>JAPKEK010000658.1 GCA_028822125.1 Pseudomonadales bacterium
CCCGAGCCCTCTGGGGGCCGCAGCTTCTTTGCTGGGTCATTCAGATGTGGTGACCTTGTTCCATGAATTTGGTCATGGGTTGCACCATATGCTCACCCAGATTGATTGCGCGCCGGTTTCAGGAATTAATGGCGTAGCCTGGGATGCGGTTGAATTGCCCAGCCAGTTTCTGGAAAACTGGTGTTGGGAGAGAGAGTCCTTACCTATTATTTCGGCTCACCATGAGACCGGAGAGCCCCTTCCGGAAGATCTCCTGGATAAAATGCTATTAGCCAGGAATTTCCAATCTGGTATGCAGATGGTCAGGCAGCTTGAGTTTGCACTGTTTGACCTGCGCTTGCATATAGAATTTGATGAAAAACAAGCGACCCAGACCCAGGACATTCTTGATGAAGTTCGTTCAAAAGTATCGGTTGTACCGGTTAGAGAGGATAATCGCTTCCAGAATGCCTTCGGCCATATTTTCGGAAGCACCATGGGATATGCTGCGGGTTATTACAGTTATACATGGGCTGAGGTGTTGTCAGCCGATGCTTTTGCCAGGTTTTCCGAAGAGGGAATATTCAATCGCCAGACCGGAGAATTGTTTTTATCGACTATTCTGGAACAGGGTGGTTCTAGAGAACCAATGGATTTGTTCACCGCTTTTCGTGGCAGAAAACCCACCGTTGACGCGCTGTTAAAGCAGGAAGGGATAGCCGATTGAACAGGTAGCCTATTGCCTGTTCTAGGTGTCACAGCCGTAAGCGGGGGGATAGCTTCATACCCTGAAAAAGCGGCGCAGGCATAGAGATGCGCTGCTATAGTGGTAGCCGGACCGGTTTAATCGCTTAAACCACAATACTCTAGAACCTTATGATCCATCTATTTCTACGATAATTCGCCCGATTGAGTTGAACATGAAGGGTTGATATCGCGAAAAATGCACGGAACAGATCGACGGACCATGAATTTAAGGTCCAGTTTGGTTACAATCCGTTTCGAAACGTAGAGCCTCCCAATTTCCGGTAATGAAGACCATGCAGAATAATTTCCAGCCTAGCTGGCAAGATTTTTATGAGATGTGTAAACCGCGTGTCGTGATGCTCATGCTGCTGTGTACGCTGGTAGGCATGTTTCTGGCGACCGATAGCATGGTGCCATTTGCAACGCTATTTTTTGGTCTTTTAGGTGTTGCTTTGGTTTCGAGTTCGGCAGCTGCGTTAAATCATCTGGTCGATGCCAGTGTTGATGCAAAAATGGCCCGAACCCACAACCGGCCCGTAGCCCAGGGTAGAGTGAGCAATTTTCAGGGGAGTGTTTTCGTTGCTGCGACCTGTACCCTGGGTATGGCGGTGCTTTTTATTTTTATTAATCCATTAACGGCCTGGTTAAACCTGGCGGCCTGGGTGGGTTATGGGGTCATCTATTCTATGTATTTAAAGCGAGTGACCTCCCAGAATATTGTTCTAGGTGGCTTGTTCGGTGCAGCCCCTCCCCTGTTTGGCTGGACCGCGGTTACCAATAGTATTGATGGAGGTGGATTACTGCTGGTTCTGATTATATTTGTCTGGACGCCGCCACATTTTTGGGCATTGGCGATTGATCGAATAGAAGAATATAAGCAAGTCGACATACCCATGTTGCCAGTGACCCACGGCGAAGCCTATACGCGGCTACAGATACTGCTATATACCGTTCTTCTGGTTTTGACGACATTATTGCCCTATGTGATTGGTATGAGCAACCTGCTGTATCTGTCATCAGCATTAGTTTTGGGGATGGGTTTTCTATACTGGTCGATCGTCATGTACCTCGGAAAAAATCCGCGCGCACCCCTAACGACGTTCCGTTATTCAATCATTTATTTGACCGGTTTATTCGGTGCTCTACTGATTGATCATTATCTTATGCCCTTGTCTTACGTTTAAAGAGCTTCCCCATAATGCAGAGCGCCAGGAGTAAGTTACAGTCGAAAAAACTAATAGCATGGGTGCTGTCTGTTGCTGGGATAATGTTCGCCTTGACGGTATATCAGCTTGGCTCTCCTGCAGGACTGAGTAAGGTAGAAGCTAGGCAGATTGGCCTGATTTTTTTAGATGAACCCC
>JAPKEK010000659.1 GCA_028822125.1 Pseudomonadales bacterium
CGAAACACTTCCCAACACGCAAAAGTTGTACGGTACAACCAAACCCGCGCAACAGCCAATGCCCAACGACCTGGCCAGGGTCGTGGCCGCCTGGCCCGGTCTATCGGAAGATCAGAAGGCTCAGATCCAGGCTATAATCAGAAGACGAATCGCTTAAAACACGCGGAATTTGATCAAGAATTAGTATAGGGGCGTTCTTGAATGCGCGTCCCCAAGAGAGAGCTCATACCAAAGTCTTCGGAGGCATGTTGGGAAGTTAACCTGTCTGGGAATTCAGACGCTCGCATAGCGAACGCTATGGCTCCTACAATTATATTGAACCTGCTGGCTTTTGATGCAACGCCCGGCCGGCCAGTGCATTATCCTATAGACACGTATAGATCAGAGATTCAATAAATGGCCAATCCTGAAAAAACCAACAACATTTTGCAAGCTGCACAACTACTTGATGCAGCCGATCCACTGCGGGAATTTCGTTCAGAATTCAGCTTTCCAAAGAATCAGGATGGGTCTGACAAACTGTAATTTTGTTGCAACTCCCTGGGGTTACAACATGACTCAGTTCCTGTAGTTCTGGAAGAAGTTATGGGTGCCTGGAGAGATCTTGCCGTTGACGGGCACTTCACCGGAAACCGGCCCTGGTTGAAATAGCACCAAAAATTGTGCGCTGGGCATGCTGCACTGCTTGGGGCCGTTGAGTCAGAAATTGCACCCATTAACACCTTAAGCGTGAACCTGCATCTCGCCATGGTTCGTTTTTAACGCCCTCAGGGCTTGCGACGACGAATTTTGATCGAAAAGCAGGCCTTTCCTTCCGATCGTTATGCTGTGGAGTCTCAAATACGCTTTCACGGTCTGGATCCTGCGGAATGCCTGGTCGAACTGGAGCCCCCCGAGGGTGAGCGCCTTATTGAAGAAGATCATATACAGTCATACCTGCGAGAACATGGTGAAAACGTGGCCCTGGTCCTGTGGCCAGGTGTGCAATATGCCAGCGGACAGGTTTTCGACCTTGGCCGTATCGCTGAATCTGCCCGGGAATGCGGAGCCAATGTAGGTTTTGATCTCGCGCACACTGCGGGCAACGTACCGGTTCAACTCAATGACATTGACTGTGAGTTTGCCGTCTGGTGTACCTACAAGAACCTCAATGCAGGTCCTGGCTCAATTGGTGGATTGTTTATTCCTGCCCGGCATCATGGACGAAGTGATTTACCGCGATTTAACGGTTGGTTCGGGAACAACCTGGCTTCACGCTTTAAAATGGCACCGGAATTTGATCCGGCACCTGGTGCGTTGGCATGGCAACTATCGACACCACCCACTTTGGCAATGGCCCCCATAATGGCCTCTCTCGATGTATTCGCCCGGGCAGGTTTTCTCAATTTGCGTGAAAAATCACTGGCTCTGACCGGTTGGCTTGCTCAGCAGGTTAATGCAGAATTATCTGATGTGCTGGAGATCATTACCCCCTTGCAGCCGGAACGACGTGGTTGCCAATTGTCGCTACGTGTAAGAGCCGGTCATGAGGCAGGCCGGGAGCTATTCACACATCTGGAGCATTTGGGCGTGATGCCCGACTGGCGCGAACCAGATGTGATTCGGGCCTCACCGGTGCCGCTCTATAACAGTTACGAAGATTGCGCTCGACTGGTGCAGTTCATTCGTCGCTGGGCAGACAAGTAAGGAGTCTCGCTTCCCTGCTCAGACAGTGGCCACAACCATCACTCTTTTGTGATGAAGCAGTTGCTCATAGGCATCGGCAGGTGGCTCGAGTATTTTGACCTCGCTGAAGCCAACTTTGTGTAAGATCCATATCAGTGCTTCCAGGCTGGGCACCAGGCAAATACCGGTGATGCTGGCTTCCGGTCCGTGGGTGTCATCTGTTTCATCGATAATGCCAAAGCCGCCTTTGAGTGGCCGTACGAATTACCCCCGGCCCCTTAGAAGCTAAAACCAGCCCGCTCGTCCATCGGGCCGGCCGAACCTAAAAGAGGCGCCGTGTAAAGGCGAGCGAACCGGCAGAAAACAGCGCAATAAGACACCACAGCAATTGACTCGATTCCCTCAAAGGCCCTTTATAT
>JAPKEK010000040.1 GCA_028822125.1 Pseudomonadales bacterium
AAAGACGGGATCTGTCTATCAGCTGTTACAGCAGATCGGAGTTGATCTACAGGCCCTGTGCAGAGAAATATCTGATACCGTGGATAACCTCGCACAGATAACCGAAACCGATGGTAGCATCCACGTTTCTCCAGAACTGGCGAGGCTGTTTAACCGAGCAGACAAGCATGCTCAACAGCAGGGTGATGAATTCATATCCAGTGAATGTGTGCTGCTTGCAGCAACCCATGATTCAGGGCCCTTGGGCCGGATATTAAATCGATATGATATCAAGGCATCGATACTTGAAAGAGTCATAACAAAGTATCGAGGCGGGCAGAAGGTAACTGATTCCAGCGAAGAGGAACACCGTCATAGTCTGGATAAATATACGGCCGACCTCACCGAGCGTGCTCGACGCGGTGAACTCGATCCTGTTATCGGGCGGGATGATGAGATTCGGCGAACCATTCAGGTGCTGCAGCGCCGAACAAAAAATAACCCCGTATTAATTGGCCAGCCAGGGGTGGGCAAAACAGCGATCGTTGAAGGTCTGGCACAGCGAATTATTAACGACGAAGTGCCGGAAGGTTTAAAAGGAAAACGGATACTGGCGCTGGACATGGCAGCCTTGATAGCAGGCGCAAAATTCAGAGGAGAATTCGAGGAACGCTTGAAGGCTGTATTGCACGAGTTGGAAAATGGTGATGGTTCGACTGTATTGTTTATTGACGAGCTTCATACCATGGTCGGCGCTGGCAAGGCGGAGGGTGCCATGGATGCAGGGAACATGTTGAAACCGGCGCTTGCCAGAGGTGATCTTCATTGCGTGGGAGCGACAACGCTAGATGAGTATCGGACCTTTGTAGAATCTGACAAAGCCCTGGAAAGACGATTCCAGAAAATTCAGGTCGATGAGCCCGATGTCAGCGACAGCATTGCCATTCTGCGGGGCCTGAAGGAACGCTATGAACTGCATCATGGTGTGGATATTACCGATCCAGCCATTATCGCTGCCGCAAGACTATCAAACCGTTATATCAGCGATCGACAGTTGCCAGATAAGGCGATTGATCTGATCGACGAAGCCGGTAGTGTGATTCGCATGGAAATTGATTCCAAGCCAGAGGAAATGGATCGCCTTGAGAGAAAACTGATTCAGCTGAAAATTGAAAGGGAAGCCCTGCTGAAGGAGACTGATGACGGTTCAAAGAATCGGTTAACTGAGCTAGACAGCAATATCAATGCTTTAGAACGAGAATTTACTGATCTAGAAGAGGTCTGGACAGAAGAAAAACTGACCCTGCAAGGCGTACAGAACGTAAAAGAAGATCTGGAACGAGCCAGGCAGGATCTTGAGTTTGCTCGTAGAGAGGGTGATTTAACTAAGATGTCCGAACTCCAGTATGGAACCATCCCAGACCTGGAAAAGCGAGCCAGTGAAGTCTCGGATAACCATGACAGTCAAACCAGGCTATTTCGCAACCGGGTCACGGAAGAAGAGATAGCTGAAGTTGTATCCAAATGGACCGGGATACCCGTGGCAAAGATGCTGTCCGGAGAGAAGATAAAGTTGTTGGATCTGGAATCCTCTCTGGGAAAACGGGTGGTAGGGCAAAACGAGGCCCTGCAGGTTGTTGCTGATGCCATTAGGCGTTCGAGAGCGGGTATAGCAGACCCTGACCAGCCTAGTGGTTCCTTCTTGTTTCTCGGCCCAACGGGGGTGGGTAAGACCGAGCTCTGTAAGGCGCTGGCAGCGAACCTGTTCGATTCGGAAACTGCATTGATTCGACTGGATATGTCCGAATATATGGAAAAGCACTCTGTTGCCCGGTTAATAGGGGCGCCACCCGGTTACGTTGGTTACCAGGAGGGCGGATATCTCACCGAACTGGTCAGACGCAAGCCTTATTCAGTTGTATTACTGGATGAAATTGAAAAAGCCCACCCGGAAGTTTTTAATGTGTTGTTACAGGTATTAGATGATGGTCGGCTAACGGATAGTCATGGCAGGACCATCGATTTTAAGAACACGATACTGGTGATGACTTCAAATCTGGGCTCTGACCTTATTCAGAAGTTGGCCGGTAATAGTGAACATGAAAATATTAAGGACTCGGTCATGACGATGGTCAGCCAGCATTTTAGACCTGAGTTTCTGAATCGAATCGATGACACCGTTGTTTTTCGTGGTCTTGGTCCAGAAGATATAAGGGCAATAGCCGCAATCCAGGTGGCGCGCCTTCAGGGCCGGGTATCTGATAACGGAATTACCCTGGAGGTCATGGATGAGGTGCTCGATTATTTGGCCGAACTTGGTTTTGACCCATTATATGGCGCACGTCCGTTAAAGCGGGTTATACAGCAGAAACTCGAAAACCCCTTATCGAAAGGGATTCTGTCGGGTGAGCATTACCAGAATTCGGTCGTTCAAGTCGCGCTGGACGGCGATGATGTCTGTTTTAATACGCTGCAATAAAGCCTGTACAGGTAAACATCAGACCTAATAGCGGAACCTCTGACTCTGACTCTGAATCTGAATCTGCCTCTACTGTGCAGGCATGTGTAATTATGCTGTACATACATACAGGCATAGGTATACTGTATATATAGACAGTACACGCGGAATCTAAGTTGTTAACAGTCTGCAGCATCAAGTCGTCTGCCGAGGAGAACATTATGAGAAGTCCCAATTCTGAAGTATCTGGTCAGAGCCTGAAAGCCCAAGAAGGATTGAAGGTACCAAAAAAGGCTAAAAATACGGTTCGCAGTAATGGCGCTTCCGGAAATACAGTCCAGAAAAAGCCGCAGAAGGCTGAATTTATAAAGCGCAAGAGGGCAGGTAGCCAAGCTGTTCTCTCAAAAGCTGTTCTTCAAGAAGCTGTTCATCAAGAAGCGGTGCCTAAAATAGCAGTTAGTAGCCTACCTGGTAATAAGCCTGCACGAGGCGAAGCTAGTAACACCAGGCCAATAGGTAGAAAAGCGATTAGCAGAGAGCTGGTCAGGGCAAAGTCAGTGGCCAAGAAAGGCCAGTCTCAAGAAGCCAAGGCTCTGGATACTAATACTCAAGAAGCTGCGATTAACAGGCCAGTGAAAAACCGTTCTGCAGGCATTGGCACAGCGGATCTCGCTTTAATTAAGGATAAAAAACGGCATTCTGATCTTGCCATGCGTGCGGCAAAGCGAATCAAAGGCAGTAAAAACAAGCGCAAGACCAGCCATTTAGTGTGTCATCATCTTCGCATGATGTTGAGTTCGCCCGAGGCACAACCCAGAACTTCCTATTACTACCCACCAGCGTACATGCGTCGGGCCGTGGCAGTTAATGAACGAGTGGGGCAGTATTTCCTCCCTATTTAAGACGCTTGTTAAAGACGCTTGTTGTAGCAGCAGCTGATTTATCCAGATATCTTATTTGGATCTGATCCCAAGGGATGGGATAATCCAGTTCAGTACGGCTTTTGAATCTAGCTGCCTGACTGTTCAGAGTCGGCTACAGGCGGGCTGTGAAGAGGTAAGCGCATTGGAAAAAATAGATTGTGTCGTCATCGGAGCAGGCGTGGTAGGGCTTACTATTGCGCGAAGACTTGCCATGGCAGGTAAAGAGTGCTTATTGCTTGAGTCAGAAGATCACTATGGTCAAGGAATCAGTAGCCGTAACAGTGAAGTCATACATGCGGGAATCTATTACCCGGAAAATTCATATAAAGCAAAGCTGTGCGTTACGGGCAAAACCCAACTATACGAATATTGTGCTGCTCACAAGGTGGGCCACTCTCGCTGTGGCAAAATTATCGTGGCTTGTTCTGCGGATGAATTAGCGATTTTAGCCGGTATAGAGGCCAGGGCCAGAGCTAACGGCGTTACTGACCTGGTTCACCTCTCAAAGGCGGAACTGCGATCAATAGAACCAGAAGTAGAGGGTGTAGCCGCTTTACTTTCACCATCGACCGGCATTGTCAGTGCACATGAGTTAATGACGGCTTTTTTGGCTGATTTCGAAAATGCAGGCGGCATTCTTGCTCTAAATAGCCCAGTGATTGGTATAAAGGCGCTTCATCCTGATTATCAGCTGGATGTTGGTGTCGCTGATGGGCCTTACCGTCTTCAGTCGAGAATTGTGGTCAATTCCACTGGCCTTGCTGCCCAGGCGGTGGCTTCTACATTGAAGGACCTGGCAAGCAGGGACATTCCTGCTTTGTTTCTATGTAAGGGAAGCTACTTCACGTTAAGTGGCGCAGCCCCATTTAATCATTTGATTTATCCTGTTCCGGAGAAAAACAGCGCAGGTCTGGGAGTGCATGCCACACTTGATCTGGCCGGTCAGGTCAAGTTTGGGCCTGATGTCGAATATACTGATTCAGCTGGATTTGACGTTTCCCTGGATCGACTGGCGGACTACTATCGAGCCGTGAGGCGGTATTATCCGGCCTTGAAAGACGATGCCCTGCAACCTGGTTACAGCGGTATCAGACCAAAATTGCAAGGCCCTGAGGATATCGAAAAAGATTTTTGTATTCAAAATGGGATACACTTCGGTCTAGCTAATTATATAAATCTATTTGGTATAGAGTCTCCTGGATTGACGTCATCACTGGCTATTGCGGACCACGTTGTCAGTGAACTAGCTACCAGTGAACTATTTGTCAGTTAACACTAACACAAGCAGATTGAACGTATTGTTTCAAAGTGGTCAAGTGGATTGAAGGTAGTGACCGCTGAGGAATGAGGAAATGAATCCAAACCAAAACCATCAGGATCACCTTCATCATCATACGCCATCGGTACCGTTGCGGATGAATTTAAGCTTCGCTGTCGCCGTCATTGCAAACCTGTTATTTACACTCGTTGAAACTATTTTGGCTTTCGAGGCTAATTCCATCAGTTTATTAGGGGATGCTGGTCATAACTTCAGTGATGTCCTGGGATTGTTGCTGGCCTGGGGTGCCACCTACCTGGTAGGTCGAGCCAGCGGAAGTGACTATAGCTACGGGTATAGGCGAACCACTATTCTGGCAGCATTACTGAACTCCATGATTCTGTTGTTCGCTGGAGGATATATTGCTTTGCTATCCATTGAGAAGCTGTATAACCCAGCTGCCGCCTCCGAGATACTGATTATTGGGGTGGCGCTTGTCGGCATATTTGTCAATGGCGGTACCGCACTGCTATTCATGAAAAGCAGTAAGAATGATCTCAATGTCAAAGGGGCATTTCTGCATTTGGCTTACGATGCCCTGATATCTGCTGGTGTCGTTGTAGGTGGTGTGGTTATCTTATTCACCGGCTGGTTGTGGGTTGATCCTTTTATGGGACTGTTGATTACTGGTGTGATCGTTTATGGAACCTGGGGGCTGCTGCGTGATTCAGTTAATTTAATTTTAGATGCGGTACCGCAGGGAATTGATCGGACCGGCATCGTCGCCTATTTATCAGAATTATCTGGTGTAGCTCAAGTTCATGATGTCCACATCTGGGCAATGAGCACACAGGAAAACTGTTTAACAGCCCATCTGGTAATGCCTGACCACACCCTGTGGGATCAGAAAGATGGATATTCACTAGTCGGCTCAATGTTACGAGATAATTTCGCTATTCATCATGTGACCTTGCAGGTAGAAAAGGATCCTGACTGCCAGACCCAGGATTGTGATGAGGAAGGATAATGCCAACAACACTAGATGAGATTTTTCAGGATCAGATTGAAAGCCGCCCAATAGAAGCCATTTCCGTAGAACCGCCGGTCCCTCTGGAAGAGATTCCAACACCTGCCTTGCTGATAGACGAAGTCGCATTCCAACGGAATCTGGAACGAATGGCTCGCCATATCACCACATCGGGCTTGTCTTTGCGGGCCCATGCAAAGATGCATAAGTCACCGGTGGTGGCTCGTAAACAGCTGGCAGCGGGCGCTAGTGGTATCTGCTGTGCGAAGGTGGCGGAAGCTGAAGTAATGCAGCGAGCAGGCATAAATCCCATATTGATTACCTCGCCGGTTGTCAGCGAAGACAGCCTGCGCAGAGTCGTTCGTATGGCTCAGCATAATGACGAATTGCAAATCGTAATTGATTGTCAGCAGACGGCAGATCAGTTGCAACGAATGCTAATGGATAATACAGGCAAGCTTGGTGTTCTCGTTGATATCGATCCTGGTATGGGACGAACAGGTATCGAGGCGGGCCAGCCCGCCGTCGATCTGGTGGTTCACGTGGCCGAGCACTGTCCGAACTTGAATTTTCTTGGATTGCAGATATATGCGGGCAATTGCATGCATATCCCGGGTCATGGGGAGCGTCGTAAGAAGTATTTCAAGGTTATGGAAAAAGGGGCTGCTACCCGGCAGATGATTGAGGAGGCCGGGATCAGGGTGGCTACGGTATCAGGCGGGGGAACCGGGACTTACGATCTAGAAAGAGCACTTGGTTTAATTACAGAATTACAGGCGGGCTCATTTGCCTTTATGGATATAGAGTATCGAGACATTGGCGGGGTCGATAATCCCCTGTTTGTTGATTTTGAAATTGCCTTGCATCTGCTGGTAACGGCGATCAGTCAGCCCCAATCAACACTTATTACAGTCGATGCTGGTTTCAAGTCGCTTGCGTCAGATAAGATGGTCCCGGAATTTAAAGATATTGAAGGACTGCGCTATCACTGGGGAGGCGATGAGCACGGGATTGTGCAGCTAAATAACCCATCAAAGCTGATTAACCTGGGTGACAAATTAAAATTGCTGACACCGCATTGTGACCCGACAGTCAATCTCCATGATTTTTATTTCGTGGTACGTGATGGTCTGGTTCACGAGCTCTGGCCTATCTCAACGAGAGGACTTTCCAGATGACCGTTTATGTGCCTTATTTTGAAGATTTTAGTGTAGGCGATGATCTGTCTGATGTGCCGTCAATCACTGTCACTGAGGGCTTGGCTGCGCTTCATCAGGCGCTTTTTGGTGATCGCAGTAAGCTGTCACTTGACCAGGTGCTGTGCCAGAAGGTGACGGGCAGGTCTGCGCTACTTGCAAGCAGTGCTCTGGTTTGTAACCTCGCCATTGGCCAGAGTACCATTCCATCACAAAGGGTACTTGGGAATCTGTTTTACAGGGGGCTGCACCTGAAAAAGGCCGTTTTCCTGGGCGATACCTTAACCACCCGTACACGGGTAGTTGCTTTAAGGCAGAATGCGCTGAAAGCCGGTAGGCCAGCCACAGGCATGGTCGCCCTGCAGATGCATGTTACCAACCAGGATGACCAGACAGTGCTGCTTTTCTGGCGCTGCCCCATGCTACCCTGTCGTGATCCCAAGGCAGAGACTGGGCTCAAGGATTCCTTTGACAGTATGCCAACGAATATCAGCGATGCAGAATTGCAGCAGCATCTGCCTGCCTGGTCACTTGAAAAATTCAGCAGTTCGACCAGGGGCACGATGTTCACAGACTTCGAAGCCGGTAGCATAGTAGAGATCGAAGCTGCTGACACAGTAACTTCTGCGCCTGAACTGGTTCGAATGACTTTGAATATGGCAATGACGCATACCGACGCCAGCCGAAGTGTTTATGGTAAACGGCTGGTCTATGGCGGCCACACCATCGCTGTTGCAAGTGCCCAGATGACCAGGTTAATCCCTAATCTCGTTACCATCCTGGCCTGGTACCAGTGTGATCACACGGCGCCTGTTTTCGAACAGGATATACTGTCGTCTCGAGTGACCATTGAGGAAAAGTTACCCCTGAAGTCGGGTGGTATTTTGAAGCTGCATGTAGAGGTAATGGCGAAAAGAGGCGCCGAGGCACCTGCAGAGATGCAGACAGCGAAAGTGCTAGATTGGCGATTAGCCTGCCTGACTGCGTAGTGGTGCATTAATTAGATAATATAAGTAGTCGTGTATTAGTTAAACGGTATAAGTGGTTTATATGAAAGGAATTTTGTCTGGAATGACAGTGGTTGAAGGCAGTGCGTTCATTGCCGCGCCACTGGGTGGCATGACCCTTGCGCAGTTGGGTGCACGTGTTATCCGTTTTGATCCTATTGGCGGTGGATTGGATTATCATCGATGGCCGGTCACTGCTGCTGGAACGAGCCTTTTCTGGGCTGGCATGAATAAAGGCAAGCAGTCAATTCAGTTAGATATTCGAAAACCGGAAGGCAGGGAAATCATAACGGCATTACTGTCCCGGCCCGGTCCTGAATTAGGGATGTTTCTGACCAATTTCCCGGAAAGAGGCTGGCTCGCCTATGATGAGCTTAGAAAGCTTCGCCAAGACCTGATTTATGTCAATGTTCTAGGCGATCGTCAGGGCGGTTCAGCACTTGATTACACCATCAACTGCGCCGTCGGTTTTACTAACGCAACTGGCCCGGTAGACAGTGATCACCCAACCAATTATCTGTTACCGGCATGGGACAATATTACCGGTCAAATGACCGCAACAGCACTCTTGGCTGCAGAACGATATCGCTATCGTAGCGGTCAGGGGCAACTGGTTCGCATTGCCTTGAAAGATGTGGCTTTGGCCACGGCAGGTCATCTAGGCAATATTTCAGAGGTCATGATCAACAAACATGATAGAGAACGGGTGGGTAATTATCTGTACGGGGCTTTTGGTCGGGATTTTGTCAGCAAAGATGGTAAGCGGCTCATGATTGTTGGATTAACCCCAAAACAATGGAGCGCCATCCAGGAGGCGACTGAAACAAGGCAGCAATTTGAGTCTTTGAGGAATCTTAAGGGTCTTAAATTCGATTCAGAAGGTGATCGATTTGAAAACCGTCAGGACATTTCAGCAATACTTGAGCCCTGGTTCGGGCGACATGAATATGCCCTGATCAAAGAAAAATTTGATCAGACCGGCGTGTGTTATGGGCCTTACCGCAGCTTTCGAGAGATGGTGGCAGAAGATCCGGACTGTTCTGAGGACAATCCTCTGTTTCAAATGGTGGAGCAACCTGAAATAGGCACTTATCTTGTTCCGTCTTCTCCCATACGGTTTACCGAATCAGCTAACTTGCCGGCGTTGAAGGCGCCGATTCTTGGCGAACACACAGATCAGATTCTCGCAGAAGAACTTGGCTTTAGCAGCGCGGAAATTGGCAGGCTGCATGATGACAACATTGTTGCATGAAATGCCTGCTGGCTTTCCTGGTTCGATCCTGGATTAATAGCCAGAAACCCTAAAGCTGGCTTCCACGTCGTTATCTTGTGTTACGATTTGTGCTTATAAAATTTGGCGGAGTAACTCTTGTTTGAACTAGTAAAAGCCGGTGGTTGGTTAATGCTGCCGATCCTGATTTGCTCGGTTATCTCTGCCGCTATTTGCATTGAACGTTTCTGGACCCTGAGAGGCTCCCAGGTAGTGCCAAAAGCACTCCTGGCCGAGGTATGGCAATGGATTCAACAAAACCAGATGACGGCAGAACGAATCAAGCAGATCCGAATCCAGTCCCCATTGGGCGCTATTCTGGCTACCGGAATAAGTAATCACCATCGTGGCCGGGAACAGATGAAGCAGAGCATTGAGGAGACTGCAGGACAGGTCGTACATGAGCTTGAGCGTTATCTGTCTACCCTGGGCACCGTTGCAGCGGTGAGTCCCTTAATCGGTCTGCTCGGTACTGTGATAGGCATGATTAAGGTTTTCAGTGCAATTCAACTCGAAGGCGTGGGCAATGCTGCCGTGCTGGCTGGCGGGATATCTGAGGCACTTATTACCACTGCAGCTGGGTTAACAGTTGCTATCCCCAGTCTGTTTTTTTACCGTTTCTTTCAGCGAAGGGTTGATGAACTGGTGATGGACATGGAACAAGATGCACTTAAGTTAGTAGAGGTGCTGAGTATTGAGCCATTACCCGTTCAAAGTGGGTCCAGTCCCATTCCGGGAATCCGCTGACAATGAAATTTGCACGCCGTAAAACAGAACCGCCTGAAGTCAATTTGACACCCTTGATTGATGTGGTATTCCTGTTGCTCATTTTCTTCATGGTTTCCACTTCATTTAAACTGGAAACGCAGTTAATGGTCGAACTACCTTCGGCTGAAGGCGTCATTAGCAGTGATCCAGTAGATACTGTAACCGTGACCGTAGGCAGGACAGGTAATTATGCAGTCAATGAGCGAGTGCTCCTAAATCAATCTGTTGAAGTCCTGCGTAATACTTTGCAAGCCGTTAGCAAAGGCAGGCACGACCGGCCGCTGATCTTGATGGCGGATGCGCAGGCACCTCATCAGGCGG
>JAPKEK010000041.1 GCA_028822125.1 Pseudomonadales bacterium
CCTCGAATGAGTTGCACTACGTCATCCAGCCGCCAGCCAATGACATTAATCATTTCGCCATCAATGCCCTGGCCAACACTGGTGATGAAATCATTGGGCTTTAGCTGCTTGCCTTTATCGGCCGGACCTGCCGGCACCAGGGAGACGACCTTTGTGTGCTCGTCTTCTACTTGCAGAACGGCACCAATACCCTCCAGCGAAAGGCTCATATTAATGTTGAAATTCTCTGATGTGGTGGGTGAAAAGTACTGGGTATGGGGATCATAAGTCTTGGTGAAGGCGTTCATGAACAACTGATAGACATCTTCACTGCGAATTTGCCGGCTTCGTTTGAGTCGATTTTGGTAGCGTTTAACTAACAGTTCAGCGATGGATTCGCTTTTTTTATCGGCCAGCCGCAGGTTCAATATGTCATTCTTGACACGCCTGCGCCAGAGATCGTCGAGTTCTTCCTCGGATGCGGCCCAGGGGGCTTCTTTGCGGTCAAGTTCCAGTGTTTCGTGTTCTTCAAAATTGAATTGATCCGTTCCGGCTTGCAGCAGGGCAATGGTCTTTTCCAATCGCTTGATGACTTTCTGATGATAGCGGTTAAATATAGTGAAGGCGGGCTGAACATCACCACGTCTCAAGGCGTTGTCCAGCTCAAGTCGAAATACCGAAAACTCCTCAATGTCTTTTGCCAGCAGGTAACTCTTGCTGGGGTCAATATCCCTGAGGTAGCTGCTTAATACCATTTCCGAGATGTCATCATCGAGAACAGTCCTGACATAGTGGCGTTGATTCAGCGCAGCAACAATATTTCTTGTTGTCTCTTTGTAATCAGCCTTTGGGACCAGAGGCATAAAGGCAGGTTCTGAATCTTCAGTGATATTGGCTAGGCTGTTAATGCAGAAAAGCATGCCCAGCAGGGCCGTTTTTAGCTTTGGTATACGATATTTCATTGGTCGCTCTTGTTTACTCTGGTTACACCTATAGTCCTGCGTATAAAACATGATTTTCAGGATATTGCTCAACTATTGTGACAGGAATAGTTTGCGACGATGTTAGCTGGGAATCAAGTGTAAAGGGCACCAGTGGATTATCTGTAATTAACGCTGTACTGAGGACAAGCTCGCTAAAACTAATTAAAGGAGCATCAGGTTCCATACGGTTTTGCTTTTGTGTGGCATACTGTTCTTTTTATATGCGAGCCCCGCCTCATGACAAGATATCTGTTTCTTATCTTCTTCAGTTTTACCTATTCCCTGGTTGCTGCAGAATCCACCGATCCGGCCGTTGAGCAGCCTAGCGACGCAAGCCTCGCAACTGAAAGAGGTTATTTCTTCGGTTACTCCTTTGGCAATATGCTAAAACAGGGCGGTAATCCTGACGTTGATTTGAGTGCGTTATTAAAGGGCATGAAAGACGCGCTGGCTGAGTCCCAACCGGCGATGAGCTCTGAGCAGCAAGCGGCTGTCATCGATATAATAAAGGAGCGCCAGGCGGCGATTCAACTGGCGCAGGAGGAGATGGCAGATAGCCAGGGTCAGCGTAATATTGACCAGGAGGCCACTTTTCTGGCTGAAAATGGTGCTAGAGAAGGGGTTATAACAACAGCAAGTGGTTTGCAGATTGAGATGCTTGAGGATGGTCAAGGCAAATCACCTAAGCTTTCGGACACAGTGGTGGTACATTATGAGGGAAAACTCCTCGATGGGACCGTCTTTGATAGCTCTATTGCCCGTGACGAACCGGCAGAATTCGGCCTGCAGCAGGTTATTTCAGGCTGGACTGAAGGCCTGCAATTGATGAAAACCGGTGGCAAGGCGATACTATTTGTACCTTCAAAGCTCGCTTATGGGCCAGCAGGTTCACGTAATATTCCACCGAGTGCATTGCTGATATTTGAGGTGCAACTGCTTTCCGTGAAGTGATTAAAGCAGCCGTCAAAGGACGCTATGCACGTTGGTTAGCCAGCGCCTTCAGGGTTCTATGAAACCCTGATCACACAATATGCAGGCGTGTTTACCAGGTTTGTTCCAGTGATGTTGCAGCAGCGCTGTTATGGAAAGGAGATAGCAATGATCAGGTTATTATCTACGGTTTTTTTTGCCAGTGCGTTTATCTGGGTTGCCGTCAGGTTCTTTGATGTCGACATTGAGGTAATGAAAGTCCTTTTCGTCTATTCTTTGATTTTTGTTGTGCTGTTAATGCTGACCGGGCTGGTTTTCAGTCCGGTCCTTGGTTTTTTCAGACGCCCCAGGAAGTCCAGTTTGCTGGTGAAGGCACCGGCCAAACCATCTTTCTGGGATAAAATCAGTCGAGTTCTCTGAGGAAACGATCTCTTCGTGGCAGATAGAAATCGTCATAGTCCACTGAAAAAGCGATCGTGTGGGCTCGTCCTGTAATCTGGTCTCGGGTAACGAGGCCAATTTTCCGGGAATCTCGACTGTTGTCACGGTTATCGCCCAGCATCAGGTATCGGCTCAGGGGTATTTCCAGGGGGCCAAAACTGTTGTATTCGTTAGGCTCTGAGGCTCTGAGCATGACAGGGTGGCCTGTATCGCCAATAGACTCATAGAAGAAATGGTGTTTTCGTCTTTGCACAGCATCCAGCTGGCTTACAATATCTTCGCTAAGTTGCAAGTAACTTGCTGGCTCGTGATTGATGAATAACTGGTTGTTGCGCATCACCACGATATCACCGGGTATACCGATCACTCGCTTGATCAGGAGTTTGCCGTCTTCGGGTGAATAAAATGTAACTATTTCACCTCGGCTAGGATCGCTCCATTGCGTCAGGTGGAGGGTGGTGAACGGCACTTTCAGATCGTAGGCCAGTTTATTGACCACAACCCTGTCGCCTTCGAGAATGGTTGGTTTCATTGACCCGGTTGGCACCTGATTCCAATCGGCAATAGCAGACCGGAAAAGGATCATGATGGCTATGAAAATGATCAATCCGCGCCACTCTTTCCAGAAACTGATTAATTTCACCTTTTGAAAACGCCCAAATCCTGATTATTGGTGCAGTTTAACCTGTTATCCTGATAATGTCAGAGGCCTTATCGGTGTGTTGAAATTAACGTTAGAAATTACAATTTTTGAATGAAGCAAATGCAAACAGCCAAGCTCAGGGTACCGAGACGCTATTCAGGGTGATAAAGGCCAAGGAGAAAACAGAAAATGCAAGTTAGAACTGCTGATGGCGTGGATCTGTACTATGAAACCTATGGCCAGGGCCCAGCGCTGGTCTTTGCTCATGGCGCAGGCGGAAACAGTGCTAGCTGGTATCAGCAGGTCCCGTTTTTCAGCCGGAACTACACCACCCTGGTTTTTGATCATCGGGGATTCGGTAGGTCTAAATTCAGCGAGGATGAATTCAGCTCGCATTTCTTTGCAGAAGACCTGAAGGTTATCCTGGATCATGCCGGTATTGATGAAGCAGTCTTGGTTTGCCAGTCCATGGGTGGGTGGACCGGAATCAATTTTGCCCTGGCTAATCCGCAACAGGTAAAAGCGCTGGTAATGTCTCACACTATTGGGGCAATCAGCAGCCCGGAAATAACCGCTGCCATGCGAAAGGCGGCTCTGGATCGAGAACCCGTCGCTGATCCTTTCGGTAGTTGGGCGCTGTCATCCGAATTACCCGGCCGTGACCCGGTTAAAGCCTTTCTTTATCAACAGATAGGCGGGTTCAATACTGAAATTAATTTGGAGAAAATTCTCACGGGTAAGGGCAGCGTGCTCGACAGGGCGAGGCCGGAGCAACTAGCTGAACTGACCCTGCCTGTTTTATTCGTCACCAGTGAGCAGGATCAGTTGATCCCCGCATCGGCAGTTCATCTTGCTGCACAATTATTGAAAAATGCCAGGGTCGAACATTTTGACCAGGTAGGTCATTCATCGTATTTTGAATGCGCGGATGAATTTAATGCCCTGGTATTGCGTTTTCTAGATGAACAGAACCGTTAAGCACTGCATGTGCTGGTTTGCTGAACAGGCTTAGATCATCGTTGTTAGCGCCAGGTTCGCTGGTTTCAACCGTTCGCTCCAGCCCGGGGCATGCCGGAATTGGCTGGTTCAAGTGCTGCCTACCAGGAATAATAATGTCGTGGTCGTAGAGTAGTTTAAATCCAGCTACGACCGGGCAGGTAGGCAAGGATACGGCATCGCGCGGCGCGATTGTTTAGGGGCGGGCGTTAATGATAGCGTCGCCTGGTTATGATCATAAATTTGACCATAGAGGCACCACTTTGGATTTAACAGTTCGGTGTCAGCTGGAGTTCTTTTTCGAAATTGCAACGCCGGTCATATTAAGATTCAAGCCACAGTCAGGGGATGCCCAGCGCATCAGCCAACTGGCATTGTCTTTTGAGCCTGAGCTTCGAGTTGATGAATTTAAGGATTCGTTTGCGAATATCTGTGACAGAGTTGTTTTACCCCCTGAACCGGTTCGTATTACGCTGCATACGCAGGCCTCGGTGGCGGGGCTGTTGGACACCAATCCGGCGGCGGGATTTGTTAAAATACAAGATCTACCGGTCAGTCAGCTGCCTTTCTTGCTACCATCCCGGTATTGTGAATCAGATCGGCTTGGGCACTTTGCAGCGGATCTGGTCAGGGGCATGACACCCGGATACCTTCAGGTGAATAGGGTTTGTGACTGGATCCGGGGAAATCTGCCTTATACACCTGGGTGCAGTGTGCAGCCTTTATCAGCGCTGGAAGTCAGGTAGCAGGGCAGCGGTGTTTGCCGGGACCTTGCGCACCTGGCTATTGCCCTGGTGAGAAGCTTGAGTATTCCCGCACGGTTTGTGGTGGGGTATTTATGCGGCCTGGTGCCTCAGGATATGCATGCCTGGTTAGAAGTTTTTGTAGGCGGGCGCTGGTATGCATTTGATCCAAGCCAGAACTCGACTCGAGGCGGTCGGGTGGTGGTTGCCTACGGCCGTGATGCTGCTGATGTGGCCATTACTGATCAGTTCGGGCCTTTACCTCGATTGAGCACCATGAGCGTTGATGTAAGGCAGTTACTCAGCTAAATCAACCTTCACTATGACTTCCATCTCCGAGGTTACTTCAGACTCAGCTACATAGGACCCTGAAACGGGCGATATTGAATTTGGAGTCAATGCGGTTGCCACGGCAACGTGCTTGGCCGAGGTCATGCTGTTGGTTGTTGGGTCAAAACCGACCTAGCCAGCTCCAGGAAGATAAATCTCGGCCCAGGCAGAGGTTGCACCTTTTTCTGAGCGATTAACGCTGTTGCTAAGATAGTCACTGACAAACCGCGCTGCAAAGCCCAACTCACGGGCCACACAGATAAAAAACCAGGCCAGATCACTGCAACTGCCAGAGCCCAGTTACAGTGTTTCGCTGATCGACTGAACGCCTTGTTCGATCCCACTTGATATTGAGTTTCCCTGCCGACAATGGCGCAAAGGGGCTCCAGTACGCTGATACAACGGCTGCCGGCCAGGTTATCATGCTGCACCAGCCAGGATTGCAGTTCGTTGCCGCCAGATTGCTCGAATAAGAGAAAAGGCTTGAGGGCTATTTTTTCTGCATCGGTATAACAGATGGGGTTGTTCATGCGCTTATCGGAAATGCGCTGGTAATTTGCAGTGAATCGCTGTGCTCATTAAAAGTGGCCATGGCAACGCTGTTACCCAGTTCATCCCTGAACCAGTTAAGTTCTGCGTGCGGTTTGATAGATAATATTGAGCAGCTGATTCTCACATCATGGCCGTCTCAGGGCCTGAGATACAGCTTATGAGGTTTTAACAGGACTGGCCTGCTGAAACGATACAGTGTGCTGTGAAAGGTATTAATTTTCTGCACTCAGGACCTGCCGCTGTCTGGACATGACTGATATTGACTGAGTAGTTCAGAGGTATCTTTACCGTCCTGGCTGCGGATTGCCAGCAGGCCTTTAATATGACTTTCTACAAGGTCATTAACAGATTTATAATTCATCAGTGTCAATCCGTTCTGTTCAAGCACAATCTGGCCGTCTTTGCTGCGATAGTAGAGCCGAGAGGCCACCTTATTCCGATTGTGACTGCAGATAGTTCTGGAGACCGACTTTGCCAATCAGATCCAATTGAGTCTCAAGCCAATCCACATGTTCTTCTTCTGCTGCCAGGATTTTTGCAAAGAGGTCCCGACTGACAAAGTCGCCCTGATTTTCGCAGGCCTGTATTGCCTCTCTCAGGTCGGGCAGGGCTATGAACTCAAGTTGCAGGTCGCATTCGAGCATTTCCTGAATAGTTTCTCCTATCCGTAGCTTCCCTAGATCTTGAAGGTTGGGCAGCCCTTCTAGAAACAGAATTCTTTCCATTACCCAGTCGGCGTGTTCCATTTCTTCAATAGATTCTGATTTTTCTTTCTTAGCCAGCCGGTTGAAACCCTGGTCCTCGAGGATTTTGGCATGCAGGAAATACTGATTAATTGCTGTTAGTTCATTCTTCAGGACCTGGTTCAAATGCTGAATGATTTCAGGATGTATGGCTTTCATCGGTGACTCCTTGCCCTTGATCAGGCAATGATAACGCAAGTGATCTGCATGATCAGGATTATGGCAATAAATATTAAGTATCGAAGCATGGTCAGAATTTTATCGTTTTAGTTGTTGCAATTACGAATCGTTCTCATTTAGAATGGTGACATGATTGTTTGTTTGTGCAACCGAATCAGTTCCAGCGATATCCAGTCTTATCTTGAACAGGGACGGGATTTGAGTGCTGTTGTCTCGGATTTAGGGCTGGGAACCTGTTGTGGTACCTGTCTGGTGACAGCCCAGGAGGTTGCTGAATCGACCCTGCAAGCAAGTCAGCATAGAATTAACACCCTGGCTATCGCTGATCTTGCTACCGTCTGATCCAGAACTGGCAGTGGCATAAGATAGGTACCTACCTGTCGCTTTTACAAGAACGAAAGTACAGGTTGTTCAAGGATCCAGCGAAAGCCCATAAAAGAACGGGTGTTAATTTCTGTTATGCACACGTGTGGCCTTCAGGTGCCGAGCAAGACCCACTCAGGGTAGGCTGCTCAGTACTGGAACTCGGGAAGTTGGACGGTGATGCCATCCAGCTCTTCGCTGAAAGGAATCTGGCAGCTTAATCTCGAATTGACTTCGCGATCAGGGTTAAGATCCAGCATTGAGTTTTCAGTTTCGGAAATTTCAGCAAGTTTAGCAGTCCAGGCATCATCAACAAGAACATGACAAGTGGCACAGGAACACTCGCCGCCACAATCAGCATCTATGCCGGGAACGAGATTGGCAAGTGCAATAGTCATCAGGCTGTCACCAATGATTCCATCGACATTGTGTTCGGTACCATTGTGTTCAATAAATTTTACGCTTGCCATGATGGCCTCCCTTTGCCCGCTAGTTTTGTATTGTGGAAGTTTAATATCGCGGAGGTTAAGTTATTTCAGTTCTGTGCCCCGGCACTGAATGCTGCTACGCCGCAGATTCGCAAGGCAGTATACAGAATACAGATCGTTAACACTAATTGGTTTTTAAGTTTCTTGCATGGCCAGGATTCGATAACGGGTTTTGGTATCAGTGACCCATTCTCCCTGATCAGGAAATCAAAGATTTCAGGTCGAAAGCGGTATCTGCTAAAGAATCCGCGTTAACCTGCATGCCATAAAGCCGCTTTGCAACCATAAATTCCTTCGGGCTATTAACGGCATCAACGGCGACGACCTTGCCATCTTTTAAGTAGAAAGTAGCGAATTGTAATGCTTCTGGGTCACCTCTTAACACGGCAGTATCCCCATCTGCAGAGAACCCGACCATCTGCAGTTTTAGCTCGTATTGATCTGACCAGAACCAGGGTACTGTCGCGTAGGTTTTATCGCCACCGAGCATGTTAGACGCTGACGTTCGTGCCTGTTCCATGGCATTGGGGACTGATTCCAGGCGCAGCCTTCGCCCTAGAATGGGGTTAGGGTGGTTGGTGCAGTCCCCGGCAGAAAAGATATCCGGGTCTGAAGTTCTGCAATGATCATCGACAAGGATGCCATTGTCGCATTCCAGGCCGGCCTGCTGAGCGAGTTCTGTGTTGGGTAGGATGCCTATGCCGACAATGACCATATCAGCGGCGATACTTTGATCTTCACAGAGAACCGAATTGACTCGAGCGTCTCCTTTAAAGCCCGTGCAGGCTGTGCTGGTGTGGATATTAACGCCTCGACTGGTGTGTAAGCGATGGTAAAAAGCGCTCATTTCTTCGTTGGTTACCCGTTGCAGTATTCTGGATTCCATTTCAAGGATATTGACCGAGAGGCCCGCAGTTACTGCCACAGCTGCCACTTCCAGACCGATGTAGCCACCGCCGATAATGCAGATGCTGTTCGCTGATGCCATATCATCGCGAATTCGGTCGACATCATCGAGTCGGCGCAGATAGTGGATCCCGGGCAGGTCGCTACCGGCAATGTTAAGTTCTCGGGGCCGACTGCCGGTACATATCAGGAGCTTCTCGTAGGAGAGTGTCTGGCCGTTATCTGTACTGATTGTTTTGTTCTGGCGGTCAATGGACGTGACCCGTACGCCAGACAGCAGATCGATGTTGCGATCCTCATAGAATTTGACGGGTCGGATATAGACTCGATCAATGCTGAGTTCACCTGAAAGATACTGCTTCGAAAGCGGTGGCCGCTGATACGGCGCGAACGACTCTTCACCAATCAGGGTGATTGTGCCTTGGTATCCTTCCTGTCTCAGGCTGGCTGCTGCCTGACCCGCTGCCTGTCCTGCACCGATGATGATAATTCCCGACATAGGTTTGATCCTTGCTCTTATATCGCAGGCTATTGTACTGAAGCGGGCCCGCGAGGGAAATGGACTTGTTCACCAAAATTGATCACTTAGCAGCGCCGTACCGCTTGAATAACGACGCTGGCGCCTTTTTGGTTCTATTCAGATAACAGTTGCAAGGGTATCTCGGCTAGCTGGGGCAATCACTTCGGCATCCGGTGTGGCCGCTGCCGGGCAGGAGAAAAACAGTCAGGCAATAATAATGACGCGGATGGCTTCCAGTCGGGTCCTGGATGCCCCGATTGCGGCGAGTCCCAGATCCAGTTCATTTTTCATGGCCTGAATTTCTTCATCGCGGACCGCAGGGTTGATCTTAGCCAGCGCCGATAGTCGATCGAGTTCTTCTTGTCTGGCTCGTTGATACTGGGATAGACCTGTGTTGATAACACTCTGTAATTGGACATCGGCGATAGCCTGTGCAGATTTCAGCATTCGCTGTAGTGGTTTCTGTTGGGAATCCACAATCTTGAAAATAGGTTCATTGGCAAGTTCTATTGCCTGGGGATACTCATTGAAGGGCATCTGGTTACTGATATCTTCCTGGCTGGGAGATATCAGTGTTCGAAGAATGTTATCCGGCATGAACCTCCTCAAGCCAAGGTATTGAGGCGCCAGGCATTCAATACTAAAAATGGTTTCCAGGAGCAGGGTCCCGGCGGGTATATCCGGGTGCTTGATGACCACAACGCTACTGTTTCCCAGGTTCTCCGATAGAACCTTATCAATGGCCTGTTCTACCAAAGGGTGTTCCCAGGTAAGAAATGCAACGTCTTCTCGTGATAAGGCTTTGTTTCTATCAGTGGTGTAGCGGATACCTTCTTCAGGAATATCCGGGTAGGAATAATGGCCCTGAGCGTCTGCGCTGACGTTAGGATGATGAATAGCAGCGCTGGTTGGCTTGATGAGGTTGATCCCATCACCGAGGTCTTCATAGTCAAGCCCAAATAATTCAAATGAGATGTCCAGATACGCCTGCAAGGCGTTGCTGTTCTGCGTATGCTCAATACCTTCAATGATTGGAGCAGCAATGGCGGAGTCGAAGGACGATCGTTCGAGCAACTTGTTGCGACCTTCGGACAGACCCATCAGGCGCTGCTGGTTTTCAATTCTGCAGGCATCGATGAGGTCCTGTAGACCTTTCGAATCCACGGCTAGAATGCGTTCAATATAATCTTCATACAGGCCCTGTGCTGCCGGATTAGGGCCTGAGAACAGGTCTAGGCCCTGGTCATACCACTGAAACAGCCGTGACATAAAGGATTCGGCTACGATCGGTATATGGATATTGACGTCGTTTTTCTGGCCGATTCTATCGAGTCTGCCAACGCGCTGTTCTACCAGATCTGCTCCCAAGGGCAGGTCAAACATGACCAGGTGCCTCGCGAAC
>JAPKEK010000660.1 GCA_028822125.1 Pseudomonadales bacterium
ACCAGGTTCGGGTCAGGCTGGATTCCAAGTCGTCAAAGGACTGTTTATCCCAACCCAGCGACTGCGTCCCCATAGCTTCCAGTTGCAATTCCAATCTTTCCTTACCTAATTCAGAACCAAAATACTTAAACATAGAAGTGGCAAAGGTCGGTGTTCCACCAGAATGGCTCTCTTCCATGGAACGCCGCTGAGTCAGGCCAAATGCCCGCTGGTTCATCTGATTATTTAACACAGCTTCTCGCAATGCTGGCGCCGCTATCCTGCCGTCTGCCTCGCCTACATATTGCTTAGCTATTTCAGGTAATCGGCCCAGCGCCTCGTACCTGCCTCGACGGCCACCACCGGCCAATCCGGAAATAGAACTGCGCTCATGCTGAAGCAGCCTTTTCCCCACCGTCCAGCCTCGGTTCAGTTGGCCCACCAGGTTATTTTTTTCACATCTGGCATTATCGAAAAACGTTTCACAGAAGGGCGAGTTGCCGCTTATCAACCTGATGGGCTTGACGGTAACACCCGGTTGGTTCATATCAATGAGTACAAAACTGATACCATCATGTTTGGAAGCTTTTGGGTCTGTTCGCACCAATGTAAAGATCCAATCTGCATGTTGAGCGCCGGAGGTCCATATCTTCTGCCCATTTATCTGGAAGAAATCCCCCCTGTCTTCACAGCGGGTCTGCAGACTGGCCAGATCTGACCCAGCACCGGGTTCACTGTAACCCTGGCACCAGCGTATTTTGCCAGAGGCAATTTTGGGCAGGTGGCCCTCTTTCTGTTCCTCTGAGCCATAATCCAGCAGCGTCGGCCCAATCATCGAAAAACCCATTCCGTTGATCGGCGCGCGTGCCCCTATTCTCATCATTTCATCCTGCAGGATCCCATGCGCTTCCTGGGATAAACCGCCACCACCGTATTCCTTAGGCCAGGCTGGCGCAGTCCATCCTCTATCTGCCATATGCTCCAACCAGATTTTTGCATCAGGATTAGTAAACACCTGCTTAGTACCACCGCCAATCAAATCTTCTTCTTTTTCAGGCAACCTCATACTGGCCGGGCAGTTTGCTTCCAGCCAACTTCTCGTTTCGTTCCTAAAGGATTCCATATCTGACATCAGCCTTTTCCATATAGTGTTTACAAACTCACCCTCACAGTAACAAACCTGCATCAAAAATTTAACCCCCGTATTCCTGCTGATACAAGCCCTACCTGACAATTCACACTTATAGTACAGTGTTGTCGTGTACTGTTTCATTGAGAGCCTTGATTTCAAATAATGTCACCTCGAGCCAGATTGCTTTAAGAAAAGGCTATTTGAGAACAGGCTTATCTAAGGATAAGTGGAAAATATGAATTATGTTTTTTATGGAGCGGGCGCCATTGGTGGCAGCATCGCAGCCAGACTGGCTTTGAATCTGAGCCAGGTAACGCTAATAGCCAGGGGAGCTCACTGCGAGCAGATCCAGCAATTCGGCCTGCACTACCAGTCTCCCAGTGAAGAAAAACGACTGGACTTAGATTGTGTCAAACATCCGGCTGAAATAGCATGGCGACCCGACAACGTTGTTTTCCTCACCATGAAATCCCAGGACACGCAAGCCGCACTCATCGAGTTATCCCAATCAGCTCCTGCTAATATCGCTGTGATCTGCTGCCAGAATGGCGTCAACAATGAAGCCGAAGCGCTGCGCTTTTTCAAAAACGTTTATGCCATGGTTGTGTTACTGCCCGCCACTCACCTCAGCGCCGGTTCTGTTATCCATACTGCCGAACATCCGGGAGGTATACTCGATCTGGGGCGTTTCCCGACAGGTATAGATACGACCTGCAAACAGATTGCATCTGATCTACAGGCAGCAGGGTTTCTGTGCACACCGGACGCGCAGGTCATGCGCTGGAAATATACCAAGTTACTACAGAATCTTGGCAACGTGTTGCAGGTGCTTATGGGCGTAGATGCTCACTACGGAGACCTGCCAAAACGGTTGAAACTTGAAGCACTCTCCTGCTTCCAGGCGGCAGGCATAGATTCAGTGTCCAGAGAGGAAACTAAAAAGCATTTCAGGCAGGTGATCATGCT
>JAPKEK010000661.1 GCA_028822125.1 Pseudomonadales bacterium
TAAGGCGTGTAAAGAAGGTTTTACTCCTGGCTCAGTTTAACCAGCATTTTACCTTGGTTAGCGCCGTTAAACAGACCGATAAATGCTTCGGGTGCTTTATCAATACCGTCTAAAATGGTTTCCTGATATTTAATTTTACCAGAGCGAATCCATTCTCCCATTTCCGCCTGAAACTGCGCTCTGTATTCTTCAAAAGCGGACACGACAAATCCTCTGAGAGTGATGAATTTATAGATTGTTTCGGTGAGGTTTCTCGGCCCGGGGGTGGCAATGCCATCGTCGTTATAATGCGCAATCATACCGCAGATTGGAATTCGGCCAAATACACGCATGTGAGTTAAAGCCGCTTCCATTTGCAGTCCGCCGACGTTTTCAAAGTAGACATCAATGCCCTCGGGTGCGGCCTTCCTTAATTCTGTCAGGGGGTCCTGGGTCTTGTAATTGAAGGCGTGGCTGAAGCCATATTCATTGATCAGTTGGTTGACCTTTTGATCACTGCCAGCACTACCAATTGCTATGCCCCCTTTAATGCGCGCGATTTGTCCGACGACACTGCCAACAGCGCCGGACGCCGCAGAAACGAATAGCGTCTCACCCTCTTTATATTCACCGGTTTTTAATAAGCCACCCCATGCTGTCAGGCCGGGCATCCCCATGATGCCCAGGAAACTGCTTAGTGGTGCCAGGTCTGCATCGATGACCTGTAAGTCTGAACCATCTGACAGGAAATGTTCGCGCCAGCTGTTCTGGTTCAGAACCAGGGTGCCTTCTGCAAATGCCTTGTTACGCGAGGCCGTTATTCGGCCGATGGCGCCACCGAATAAGCGATCACCCGGATTCATGAATCGCATCCGTCCACGCATGTATGGATCTACTGACATGTAAATATTTTCAATCAGAACCTGATTCTTGCCTGGATCATCAAGCTGCTCTTGTCGAACTTCAAAATTATTGGTGGTGGGCATGCCCTGGGGGGGTTGTTTAAGATAAATGGCGTTGCTTTGGATTGTCATTTGTATTTCCTATTTTGTATTTCCTATTGTGAGCAATAACAGTGTTTTAGCTTGCAGGTCAAATATCCAGAGAGCGGGTTACCAGGCATCGATTACCCTTGCTTGCCTGGATTGGCTTCAGGAAGGTTGCTCACCGTGGGTATTGAGTTCATGCTTCAGTTGGCCAGAGCGCGCCTGGCGTGGCCTGGTTTCTGCTTTCACCTGGGTTCTGCCCGATCGCTCCGCAAGATAGATAAATACAGCGGCAAGATGGTCAGCCAGAAAAAGCGGTGTTTCATCGCGTGTTGTGTTATTCCGGTAAAGTATTCAGAGTCTGCCACGAGAGCGGGGTAACCGCAATCCTCGTTGCAGACTGGTGTTGAATTCAGGCGGACCGGGCTGATCAGGTTGCTGTTCTGGCCCCTGGGGATACTGGGCCGATGTATTTGATAGTCAGCTGGTTTTTTCCCATTTGTCTATAAACGGCTCACACTGAGCTGCTAGTCGCATTGAAACAAATCAGCATTAAGTTCCCCTGGATGTAATTCTTTTGTTACAGTGCAAGCAGGGCGTTTTAGTTGCCTGTCTGATTAGCCTGGGTGCTGTCATGGAGAGCTGTTATGGAGAGCTGTTATGGAGAGCTGTTATGGAGAGCTAGCCATTGGCCGCCATAGGGGCGAGCTTGTCATGAATCAGTTTAAACCTAGCTGTTTGATTAATAGAAATACGTGTCAACGAGGCCAAAAAATATGGATTTAGGTAAATTGGGAGTCTGGTACTTTTTCGATAGTCTTTCATCGGATCAAAGTGCGGCAGCGGCCGTACGAATTGAGGAGATGGGCTACGGCACACTCTGGATTCCAGAGACGGTAGGTAAGAATCCTGTAGCACTTTCTGCCTGGTTGCTGGCGAATACCCAGCGTTTGAATGTGGCAACCGGGATCATGAATATTTACCACCGGGAACCGGGTGTAACCTTGGCAGCGCAGAATACTTTGGCAGAACAATCCTCTGGACGTTTCCTGCTGGGTCTAGGTGTCTCTCATAAGCCTCTGGTAGAAGGGGTGCTCGGATTGAACTAC
>JAPKEK010000662.1 GCA_028822125.1 Pseudomonadales bacterium
GCTCCGCCAGGTGGCTACCTCCCGACGCACCTAGCCGCGGTGGACCGTTTGCTTTGGCTGCATTGGAGCCAATCGATGCAAAGATATGTTTGATGGGATCAGCTAGTTCCTGGGTGGCTAAATCAGCGGCAATCTCCTGGCGCAGCTGCTTGGCTGCATCTTCAAGTTGCTGGGCGCCCTGTTCAGTGAGTTCGACGTTAATACCCTCTGGCATGAGCAGGGTAGCATAAACACGATCTCCTTCTACTGCAGGGAAGAACTGAAATATGACTCTACCGCTGATTACCAGTGCCAGGGCGAAAATGAGCACTGCGGTCCCTACAGCCCAGGTAACCCAGCGCCATTGAAGCGTTTTTATCAGAAAGGGTTGATAAGAGTTCTTGGCGAAATTTTCCAGGCTCTGCGCAATCGCGCCCTGGAATCTGATCCACCACTGTACAAAACCAAATGCCGTAAATGCCAGTGGTCCTTTGGTAATTCTATGAGAGATGTGCGCAGGAAGGATCAGCATGCATTCAATGATGCTGAAGACCAGGCAGATGACCACAACCCAGCCTATCAGCGAGAAAAACTGACCCATTCGACCATCTATAATGAGTATCGGCAGGAAAGCGGCGATGGTGGTTAATACGCCAAAAATAACTGGCACAATGACTTCTGATGTTCCGGCTATGGCAGCCAGTCGTTTAGTTGGCTGGATGCTTTCATGGGCGAAGATGCGTTCTCCGACAACGATGGCATCATCGACTACGATGCCCAGTACCAGAATGAACGAAAGTACCGTCAGTGAAGAAATATTCAGGCCGAATGCCGGAAACACCCAGATAGCACCCAGGACGGCGACGGGTATACCAAAAGCAACCCACACAGCTACCTTGAACCTTAAGAATAGGGTCAGGATCAGGAGAACCAGCATGAGCCCGGTTGCTGCATTCTTGCTTAACGCACCAATTCTTCGATTCAGCGCAATAGATTCATCAATCCATATTGTTACTTTGATACCGGCTGGTAGTCTGGGACGCTTTTCCGCAATGTAGTTTTTTACTGCCTCAGAAGATGTGACGGTGTCTTCATCGCCGACACGATATACCGTTACGGTGACTGCCCGTTCACCATCAAATTTGGCCAGTAGGTAGCCTTCCTGGAAAGCGTCTTTTACGGTCGCGATATCGCCTAACGTTAATTTGCTGCCGTCCGTTCTTGTTAAAATTTCAATCTGCTCAAACTCATACCCCCGGTAAGCCTGGCCCTGGCTACGAACCAGTACTTCACCACCATCAGTTTTAATGGAGCCCCCTGGCATGTCCAGCGAAGAAGCCCGGATCGCCGTGGCAATAGCTGTCATGGTCAGATTGTATTGTCTTAATATCTGCTCACTGACTTCTATCGATATCTCCCAGGGCCGCGTGTAGTTTGATGAGACCTGGGATATACCATTTAGGCCAGCGATGTCGTCTCGAATTTCTTCAGCCAGGTACTTTAGGGTTGCTTCATCAGCTTGCCCGGATAAAACCACTGAAATGGTTTGCCCTCTGAACTGTAACGATGAAACGATGGGTTTTTCAGTTTCGACTGGAAAGGTACTGATACTGTCGACGCGACCTTTTACTTCATTAAGTGCAAGCGTTATGTCAGTTTCTGAACTCAGTTCAAGGAAGAGGCTGCACATGCCTTCACTGGAACTGGATTGCATCCTGTCAATTCCTTCGACACCCTGTAGGGCTTCTTCGATCCTGATACAGACTGCTTTTTCTACCTCTGCCGGGGCTGCGCCGAGGTAGGGTACCGTTATCGTAATAATACCCGGTTCGATATTGGGGAACTCTTCCTTGTGCATGGATAACAGGGATACAAAGCCGCCCAGCAGCATAATCATCATGAGTAGATTGGCTGCTACCGGATTATCGGTGAACCAGATACTGGCTTTTTCCATGGCGCGGTCTAACCCCTGTCTATCTGGGACGTTATCGTGGGTGTGACGCGCATCCCATCGGTGACTGACTGAATGGGTGAAATATTGACTCTATCGCCATCACTGAGACCCGAACTGATGATTATGTTATCTCTTTC
>JAPKEK010000663.1 GCA_028822125.1 Pseudomonadales bacterium
ATTATTTTTCTCACCTCTGGCGCCTCGCAAATGTATAAGACCGATCCTTATCCACAAGCTTCTAAGAACTTGGCCCGCTGTGGAGTAATTGTCAAGCCAGCGCCCTCAATAGCCTTGTCTATAACAGGCTCGATAAGTTGATTAAGCGCTGGATTACCGTTTAGCAACCCTGTACATTCTGGCATTTAAATATGAAATTATCGGCATGAAATCACCTCGAAATTCTTGGTTCGCCAGAAAAACTGCGGGCCTCTTCCTGACTCTAACGGGCTGGCAAGTCACAGGAGAGCTCCCAGCTGCTAAACAAGCCGTGATCATTGCGGCACCTCATACCAGCAACTGGGACTTTGTTTACCTTATCGCGGCTGCCGCTCACCTGGGAATTAAAATAAATTGGCTAGGTAAAGCCAGCCTGTTCAGGCAACCTCTGGGCTATTTCATGAAACGGTTTGGTGGCATAGCTGTTGATCGAAGCAAGCAGAACAATCTAGTTCAGCAACTGGTTTTAAAATATCGGGAGGACTCTGATGTTAATCTGGTCATACCGCCTGCTGGCACCCGCAAACATACAGATCACTGGAAATCAGGCTTTTATCATCTGGCTATGGCTGCCGAGGTGCCGGTCATCTATGGTTATCTGGATTACCCCCGCCGTGTTGCAGGTCTCAGTAAACCCACCAGACTGACTGGAAAATTAACATTTGACATGGACGCCATTAGGCAGTTTTACATAGATAAGGTCGGCCGGTATCCGGAAAAGGCCAGCCGCATCAGACTTCACGAGGAAGACATCAGTTGACGCAGGAATATCAGCCTCACGCTTAAGAACACCTGCCTGTATAGGTACTTGTCGCCACGATAGAGAACTGCACGTTTGATATTAACCGCCTGAGATGGCACTACTGGTGCCTAATTTCTGGGGTCTGCGCAGTCGGCAAGTTTTTTTGGGCAAACCTATCAGCTATCAAACATAATGACACTTCTGGCAACAGAGCCCGACTTCATATCCACAAATGCCTGATTGATATCTTCAAGTTTAATTCTTTTCGATACCATTTCATCAAGGTGTAACTTACCGGCAAGATAAAAGTCGACAAACCTGGGCATATCGACTCGGAATCGATTAGAACCCATCATCGAGCCCTGGATTTTTTTCTCCTGCAAAAATGCGCTACCCATAAGCTCAATCTTGACGCCAACCGGAATCATACCAATGACGGTAGCGGTACCGCCTGCCCTTAACATACTAAAAGCCTGTTCTGCCGTCGTTTTAAGGCCAATAGCTTCAAAAGAGTAATGAACACCGCCGCCAGTCAACTCGCGAACCTGGTCGACCACAGTGCCGTCACTGCCATTGATCGTATCTGTTGCACCAAAGGTTTTCGCCATCTCCAGCTTCGAGTCAACCATATCAATGGCTATGATTCTGCCGGCTCCCGCCAGCGCCGCACCATTGACGCAGGAAAGGCCAATACCCCCACAACCCAGCACTGCTACTGTTGAACCAGGACTTACTTTGGCAGTATGGAAAACGCTGCCCACACCGGTGGTGACACCGCAGCCTATCAGCGCTGCCCGGTCCAGCGGCATATCTTCTCTGATTTTTACAATTCCATGCTCATGGACCAGCATCTGTTCAGCGAAAGAAGACAGATTGGCAAATTGAGTCAGTGGCACATCACCCTGGGAAAGCCGTGGCTGTTCATCCTTGCCTCGCCTGGTTTCAGGATTCTGACACAAGGACATATGGCCAGTTAAACAGTCCTCACAATGGCCACAAAATACGGACAGACAGGTGATCACATGATCTCCCGGCTTCACGTAAGTCACATTGCTCCCCACCGCTTCCACAATACCGGCTGATTCATGTCCCAGCACCATGGGTGTTACACCTGGATACAAACCTTCTACAAAATGAAGATCACTATGGCAGACGCCCGCGGCGGCAGTCCGTATTAACACTTCCCTTGGTCCGGGTTTGGAAATTGAAATATCCTCGATGGTTAAAGGCGCGCCTACTTCTCTGAATACTGCTGCTTTCATCATTGATCCTTCTGTT
>JAPKEK010000042.1 GCA_028822125.1 Pseudomonadales bacterium
GAACGGCCCTGTGGTATACAGGTTGTCGGCCAACGCTTCAGGGAAGACCTTATCCTGGATGCACTGGAGGTAATTGAGCAGGACGTAGGCATAATCACCCCGATGCTATGGTGACAGGGAGTCGTGCACAAACGAGTTAATCTTAGCTGTTTAAGGGATTTCGTTCTAAACCATCATTTACAACTCGCTTCTCAGTGCAGCACAACCACCGGTGGTGCTAACAGCCGACTGCTACCAGGAAATAGCAGGGTCATCTGCTGATGATATTCAAGCTAAGTTCCTGCAATAACCCCTGAACGAACCTGCTTGCTGTGCGAACCTGCTCGGAATATTAATACGTTAGCCACGCCTGAATACACCGTACCTTCACCGATTGCTAGAAGCATCCACATTAGACACTCGGTTTAGCGGTATAGGGCGTTAGCTGTAACTCATGTGTCCAGCAGGATCTGTCCTGACAGTGAAGGTAGAAAAAGGCATCCGCAATAGCCTCGGGGTTCATGATCATATCCGGATTCTTGATCGCCATAGGCAGGCTGCGAGTACCCGGTGAATCAATCAAACCATCAACGACAATGTTTGCCACATGAACACCGTGCTCTGAATATTCCTCGGTCAATGCCTGGGCGAGTGTTCGCATCATCACTCTTGGGTAATAAAGAGACTGGCCCGTATAGCGTTTTCTACCGCGCAATCCCGCTGCATTATTGGTAATCAGAAATGAACCTCTACCCCGCTCACGCATCGCCGGCAGTATTTCCTTGGCAACCAGAAAGGGTCCACGACTCGCGATATGTTGTGCCGTTTCAAAGAATTCTAACGGCATATGTTCGAGCAGTTCCTTCTCTGGTGGTAGATCTCTGCCTTCCAGATAGCCTGCATTAAAAACCACAACCTCAGGGTCCGCTAGGGATTCACGAATAGTGGCAAAGGCCGAGCTGATTGAGTCAGCGGAGCTGAGATCAAGCTCAACAATCGTGCATTCCTGATCCCTGTCAACGATGGCCTGCTGCAAACCCTGGGCATTGGCGGTGTTTCGAGTAGTCAGAACAACCCGGTAGCCTTCCGACGCGAATCGTTGTGCTATGGCGCCGCCCACGCCCCAGCGAACGGCCGTCGGCATGTCGCTGTCATCAATATCGCCACCATGAACCAAATGGGTATTGCGCCCATCTGCCTGCCACTTAGAAGTTGCGCCAATAACAACTGCTACGGGTTTTTTTAGCATAGGTCGTTCTCCTTCTGGTAGTGAAAGAATAAACCAGATCGAGGTATCGGTCCAAAGTAGCCAACCCTGCAAGACAGAGGTTACTGAACACAGCGGCCACAGGTTCCAAGTCACTGTTGGCTATAATCCAATTCCATTCAGGCCGATTCAGCGGTTAGCCAGGCAAGGTAACAAAATTTACAGAACCCGCTATATGGCCCGTACTAACAAAACTGGTTGAGCCGCAATGGGTCAATGCAACCAATATTGGCGATGCCGTTCGCGTCCTGCGATACCTCCTCTATACCCGTCTATACCCACCGCCTTCTATTATTGTAGCGCCTGCTAACGCTGGGAAACTACCACTACAGAACCGCCTATAGAGGCTGGAACATTACACGGCCGTTAACCATTGCAGTACAGCACATTTTTTAGGCGGTTTGGTTCAATCCGTCCCGCCGATTCACTTGCTGGTATAATTCGCGTCATTGTATACCCACACGTCCGGCCCTTGCGTATCATAGGGGTTCGAGCAGAACTAACAAATCCCGGTGAGGTCTATGAGCAAGTTCAAACTGATAGTAAATGGTGAAAACATCGAAGTCGAAGCGAGTCCAGAGATGCCGCTGTTGTGGGTTCTCAGGGACAAGCTAAAGTTGAAGGGCACTAAATACGGTTGTGGCATCGCCCAGTGTGGCGCCTGCACCGTACACGTTGATGGCGTTGCCGTCCGCTCTTGCGTCCTGCCAATCGAGGCTGTGGTGGGTGCCGTTACGACCATAGAGGGGCTCTCTGGCCCAAGCGGATTACATCCCCTGCAAGCTGCCTGGATCGAGCAAGATGTGCCGCAGTGCGGATATTGTCAGGCAGGCCAGATCATGAGTGCAGCGGCACTACTGATGAAAAATAATCAGCCAACCGACACCGCAATTGAAGAAGCTCTGTCCGGCAATTACTGCCGTTGTGGTACTTACATAAGGATAAGAAAAGCGGTTGCCTCGGCCGCATCCTTCTACAGCGCAGATTCAGATGATCATGGTGGTCCAGAAAGTGCATTTGAAAAAGGAGCACGCTCATGAATATCGACGGTCTGAATCGACGTGGTTTCCTGAAGGCATCTGCTTTGACAGGTGGCGGATTCATACTTGAAATGTCGTTGCCCGTGCTATCCATGGACGAAGACCTGGGCACCCTGGTCGGATCAAAGGAGTTGAATGTATTCGTACAGATCGCCTCTGATGGCCAGATAACCATCTATTCCGCTGTACCGGAGATGGGCCAGGGCGTTAAGACAACGCTGCCTATGATCATTGCAGAAGAGATGGGTGCAAAATGGGAAGATGTAGTAGTGCTTGACGCCCCCCTTGATCAGAAGAAATTCGGTTTGCAAGGTGCAGGTGGCTCGACTTCCATACCCAGACATTATGATTCAATGCGGCGCATGGGCGCTGCCGCACGTGAGATGCTAATTGGCGCCGCTTCCGACTCAATGGAAGTCGACAGCCAGGAGCTTAAGGCACTTGAAAGCCGGGTTGTCCACAGCTCTGGTGAAAGCCTGACCTTTGGCCAGTTAGCGGCACTGGCCGTGCGCCAACCCGTGCCAGACCCTGACACGCTGTCATTCAAAGATCCTCGCTCCTATACAATTATTGGGACCTCAATAAGCGGCGTAGACAACCTGGTAATCGCAACCGGGCAGTCTCGATTCGGCATTGATGCTGATGTCCCTGGCATGCGTTATGCGTCTTATACCCGTTGTCCCAGACCCGGTGGAAAAGTGATTAGCTTCAACCAAACGGATATTAAAGCACTGCCTGGGGTTACCGATGCCTTCATGCTGGAGCCCGACAAGCGAGCCGGGGAGGCTTCCATGGCTTTCCTCAAAGGACTGGCCTCGCTGCGTGGCGGCGTCGCTATTATCGGTAAGGATACCTGGTCTGTTTTCAACGCTAAGAGCAAACTCAAAGTCAAGTGGGACGAAACAGCCGCATCCAATGACGATTGGCTCCAGATGACTCAGCAGGCAAGAAAAATCGCGGCCAATGGCGGTGGCGTGCTGAAGCTGGACAATCCAAACGTTGACATCGCGCTGGCTGACCAGGGCAACCGTGTTGTTGAGTCTTTTTACCAGTTCCCTTACGTAGCTCACGTCTGCATGGAACCCATGAACTGTACCGCCGATTACAGAAAGGGAGAAGACGGAAAACCCGACTCTATGGAAATCTGGATTTCCAGCCAATTTCCTGCCCAGGTAAAAGAAATTGCAAAGAATATGCTCGGTGTTGAACCCGAGCATGTGCAAGTGAATCGAATGCGGATGGGCGGTGGTTTTGGGCGTCGCGCCGTACATGACTTCGCCAGTGAGGCCATGGCAATTTCCCATCGCATTGGTGCCCCGGTAAAACTGACCTGGACACGGACTGATGACATCCATAACGACTTTTTCAGGGTGGGTGGATTTCAGAATCTTACTGCAGCCATCGATTCCGACGGCAAACTTGCAGCCTGGGACCAGCATTACATTGGTTTCTCGCATGATGACAAGCCCGTGATCGGTTCTGGGCTTTGGGGTAACGAATTCTCTATGGTGGCTATTGCAAATGCCCGCGTCAGTCAGACCATGATGCCGGTTAATACACCCTGCGGGGCGTGGCGAGCGCCAGGATCAAACACCAATGCATTTGTAGAGCAAAGTTTCATCCATGAACTGGCGGAACTGGCCGGTCGAGACCACCTTGAATTCCTTCTCGAGCTGATGGGGACGCGTCGCTGGATTAGCCAGGGCAAGGTCAGTTCACTGAACACCGGGCGTGCCATTGATGTCATCAAGCATGCTGCGGAAAAAGCTCAGTGGGGTAAGTCGATGCCTGACGGCAGCGGGCAGGGTCTGGCCTTTTACTTCTGCCACGCCGCGCACATCGCCGAAATCGCAGAAGTCTCGGTCGATGCAAACAGAAATTTCAGCGTCGATAAAGTAACGGTCGCCGTAGACGTGGGTCCTATTATGAATATGAGCGGCGCCATCAGCCAGGTCCAGGGGTCAGTAATAGATGGCCTGAGCACGATGGCGCTGCAACAAATAACCATGAAGAAAGGCGTTATCCAGCAGGATAACTTCGATCAATATCCGGTGATGCGTATAGCCGCAACACCGCAAGTCGATGTTCATTTTATCCAAAGTGACAACCGGCCTACTGGCCTGGGCGAACCGGCACTGCCGCCCCTGGCACCAGCAGTCACCAATGCGATTTATGCAGCAACAGGCGTACGCATCAGGTCAATGCCGTTGCGGGAGGAAGGCTTCAATCTCGTTTAGTGGCTTGGCTCTCCGTGGATCAAGAACTATTAAGAGGCGCGGCCAATCGGGTTGCCTTTACGTTGATAGCCGACTTCCCCATGGATAAATTCGGTGCTCGGTTGAATTAACCAGCATTTAAGCTGGGCTGCCTGCCGCCTAGAACAGTCAAAACAAGGTTTATCGTGATACCCTCGATCCAGTCAACTACCGAGCCGTTATGAACGCGATACCCACAGGTCCACTGGCACCACTTTATATCCGCGACTTCAGATACCTGCTGGCCGGCTTTGCAATTGGCCAGATGCTCATGCCGTTGCAGTTCATTACCCAGATTCTCTGGGTTCAGCACTATGCCCCAAAAGACTTCTGGCTGATTCTAGTCGCCTTTATCGCAACTTCCCGAGGATTGGGTGCACTGACTTTTGGTCTGTATGGTGGCGCCCTGGCCGACCGGTTTAATCGCCGCAAGCTACTGCTCGCGGTCCAGACGCTACAGATATTCTGTACTGCCGCCATCGCTTTACTCATGTATAACAGTGTTGGAGGCATCGCCGGGTTTTCTCTGTTTTTCCTGCTGACGTTCATCTCTTCGGGCCTGCAGAGCATTGATGCACCCACCCGGCTGGCAATTGTCCCAGACATTCTCGGCCGCGAGATGACTGCTGCGGGCATGTCTCTCAACCAGGTGGCTGGACAGGTTGCCATGCCGCTGGCTATGGCAATGACGGGTATCATCATTGATGCAGCAGGTTTTAGCGGCGCATACCTTTTCAGCACCATCGGCCACTTCCTGGCTATTGTCTTTATCGCCCTGATGGCTTATCAACCCATCGTTGCTACCCGTCACACTACAACCTGGCACGATGGCTTCCAGGAAATACTTAAAGACATTGGTATCGGGATTAGCTACGCGCGCAACCACCCTGTTATCCTTTGGGTCATTATCCTGCTGGTAATGATGATGAGCCTGGGCTATCCAGCCACTGCCAGCCTAGGCCCGACCTGGGTGACAACGGTTGTCGAAGTGCCGATCCCACGCATGGGCTTTGTGGTCATGTTCTGGGGTCTTGGCTCACTGACAGCAGCAATACTATTGACCCGGTTTTCCAGTACTGATAGACGAGGTGCGCTGGTCGCTTTTGGGGCCCTGCTGTTTTCAATTTCATTCGTTATCTTTGTATCAGGTCGTCAGGAAATAAATGTCATTATTGGGAATTTCGGCCTGGGCGCAGGCATGACCATTACCATGGTATCCAGCACTATCCTGATCCAGCACCTGGTCCCAAATGAGATTCGCGGCAGGATCATGAGTATCTTCCAGCTGAATATGGCTTTCGCCCAACTCATGACCATGCCCGTTGCCATGCTAGGACAATGGCTGACATTACCCGTACTATTCCCGGTAATGTCATTTCTAACGCTGGCGCTCGTAATCATCATTCTTATCACCCAGCCGCAACTAATCAGGGCTGTAACATCGCAGCATTAAACCCAGGCAGCAAACGAGTCCATCTCGGCTGCTATGATAAAGCGTCACGTTTATCCGGCAATACCGCAAAGAGGCCAAAATCACGAGGCATTACGTCGGCATTGACGCAATTCAAAAACTGTCCCGCCATTGGCAGTTTAAGTGTTTCAGCCGTATAGGGTACTTATAACTAACCAGCGAATACTGCAACGCCAGCAAGGAGAAGCTATGCAAGTGATTACAAAAGTGTTGATCGCCAATCGAGGTGAAATTGCCATACGAATTGCCCGGGCAGCCCAGGCGCTGGGCATCCATAGCATCAGTATCTACGCCAAAGAAGATGAGCTGTCCCTGCACACTCGGCATACCGACCAGCGTATTCAACTGGACCAAAGCACCGATCCCGTCGCTGCTTACCTTAATATAGACAATATCATGCAAATTGCGATGGATAACAGCTGCGATGCCATTCATCCCGGCTACGGCTTCCTATCGGAAAATGCCGAGCTGGCCTCCGCCTGCGAGGCAGCAGGCATAATCTTTGTCGGGCCGGCCGCGGATACACTGAAACTGTTTGGCAACAAGGTCGAAGCCAGGAAACTGGCGGCATCAATCGGTATCCCTATAGTTCCCGGCACGGCTATAGCCAATCCAGAACAAGCAAAACAATTTGCCGATAACAACGGGTTCCCTGTAATGGTCAAAGCAGTGGCCGGCGGCGGCGGCAGAGGTATGCGCGCAGTACATTCACAGGATGAATTAAAAGATGCCTTTTTACGATGCCAGAGTGAGGCTGAAGCTGCCTTTGCTGACGGCGCGCTGTTAATTGAAAAACTCATTGAACAGCCCAGGCACATTGAAGTTCAGATTCTGGCGGACGCCAACGGTGAGGTGGTGCACCTGTTCGAACGCGACTGCTCCATCCAGCAAAGAAACCAGAAAGTCATGGAGATCGCACCCGCGCCAAATCTGGCACATTCCCTGAGGTCAAAAATACTCGATGCTGCGGTTCAGCTGATAAAATCCGCGGGGTATAAGAATGCTGGGACCGTGGAATTTCTGATAACACCAGAAACAGCTGAGTATTTCTTTATTGAGTGTAATCCCCGCATCCAGGTAGAACACACCGTGACTGAACAGGTCACCGGAATCGAACTGGTAGAGGCCCAGTTCCTCATTGCAGCAGGTGGCAGTCTGCAGGATCTACAATTAACTGACATAGCAGCCCCTCGCGGATTCTCCATTCAGACCCGAATCGTTGTCCAGAGTACAGGCACCATCACCGCTTACAAGGAACCCTCAGGACCCGGTATCAGAGTCGATAGCACGGGCTATGCAGGTTATAGCCCCCCGCCCCAGTTTGACCCATTACTGGGCAAACTGATCTGTACCGCACCTTCTTACGACATGGCATTACAAAAAACCCGGAAAGCACTGGAAGAATTTCATATTCAGGGCGTATCGACCAATCTGGCTCAACTAAGGGCGATCACTGAAAACAAAACTGTTAAAGCAGCCGATGCCCGTACAACCTTGCTGGCCGATGCATCCTCTGACCTGAAGCCAACCACACAGATCAGCGAACCATTGCAGCTGCTGCAACAACAAGCCAGAACCCTGGGAACCAGCCACACCAGTAATAGCCTGACTCCAAATACCAATGCCGGCCTTACCGTGGCCGAGGGCCAGAGACCGGTAGAGTGCCCGATGAGTGGCAGCGTTATAGAAATAAACGTATCACTTGAAGATCAGGTAAAATCCGGTGATACCCTGCTTGTCATCAGCGCGATGAAAATGGAGACCGTCGTCACGGCACCCTGCTCTGGAAATATCGTTGCTATTGGCAATCTGGGCATCGGCGTTGGCGTAACTGCGGGTGAGGTAGTGCTGGCAATCGAGCCATCTGCAACTGATGAGTCCATCGCCTTCGAGGCAGACAACTCCTGGATACCCGTCCTGGAGGAAGTAGCGACCCTGAGGGCACTGGCTGAAAAAAGACTGACCGCTGGCTCACAGGACCCTGGCGTTGTTCGCCAGCGCTCCCGGGGGAAACTAACCTGCCGTGAACGAATCGAACTGCTGCTCGATGATGATTCATTCAGGGAAGTCGGTAGCGTCGCCGGGTTCGCCTCGTACGATGATCAAGGGGAAATAAATGCCTTCACACCGGCTAACCACGTCGGCGGCTGGGGCGAGATTGAAAACAGAACGACCATCGTCTGCGCCGATGATTTCACCTCCAGAGGTGGTCATGCAGACGGTGCTATCGGCGCCAAAAGCCTGTATCTGGATCGCCTGTCAATGGAACTCAGAGTTCCCTCTGTTCGTCTGCTGGATGGATCATCCGGCGGTGGCAGTGTCGCAGCGATGGTGCCACAGCAGAAAAAAGACGGCGATAGCGATGCCAGGGAAAGTACCGGTGCCATCAAAGCAGGCAGGCCGAGGGTGGCCGGGTCCGGCGGATCATTCCTGCCCGGGCATCTTGGCAGCAACCCTTATACCAAACAGCTCAATACGGTCCCGGTAGTCAATATGCTGCTGGGCAGCGTTGTCGGCATCGGCGCCGCCAAAGCCGTATTAGGACACTTTTCAGTTATGGTCCGGGATATAGCCCAGCTATTCGTCGCAGGACCGCCTGTGGTTAGTCATGCCATGGGTTACGACATAAGCAAGGAAGATCTGGGCGGCTGGCACGTTCACTGCACCAACGGCTCGGTTGATAATCTCGCCGAGTCCGAAGCAGAGGCCGTGGCTATGACTAAGCAGTTCCTTTCCTATTTACCCGGCAGTGTTTACGAAGCTCCACCGGTAATCGACTGCACCGACCCGATAGACCGAAGTGAACAGGAACTGCTAACCATCATCCCACGCGGAAGAACCAGCACTTTTGACATGCGGCGAGCCATCCGACTGATGGCTGACAAGGATTCCTTTTTTGAAACTGGCGGGTTATGGGGTACCGACCAGATTACCGGCTTCGTTCGAATGAATGGTCACCCACTGGGCATTATTGCTTCAGATTCACGCCACGAAAATGGAGGGGCATTGACTGCAGATGGTTGCGATAAACTCAAGCGACACCTGGACGTCTGTGACACCTTCCACATCCCATTGCTTAACCTTGTTGATAACCCGGGTTTCGCTGTGGGCCTGGAGCACGAGATGGCCGGTACCATACGTAAGGGCGGAGAATGGATGGTGGCCTTTGCCCAGATCAGCCTGCCCATCTTTTCAGTACTCATGCGGCGAAGTTTTGGCGTCGCCGGGAATAACTACGCTACACCGCAAAGCCGGCCAACGGTGCGCATCGCCTGGCCTGCTGCTGATGTCGGTGGTATCCCACCAGAAGGCGGAATTGAAGCTGCCTACAAACGCCAACTGGCTGAAGCAGAAGACCCTGCCGCCTTACGTGCGGAGCTTGAAGCCCGAATAGAAAGCGCTCGGGGCCCAGTGGGACCGCTTAACAAATTCCAGATCGAGGAAATGGTCGACCCCCGGCAGACCCGGCGCCTGGTCTGCGAATGGGTTCCAAACGCCTATAAAATCATCGCTCATCCAGACCGCCTGAAGCCCAGGGACATCCAGTTCAGACCCTGATCGTGACGACCCGCCAGGGCGGGATTATTCAATGAAAGAGGGAGGCTGAATTAAAGCCACAGGCAAACCGGTTATTAGCAGTGAACTACTGACAGGACTGTATGGGCATGCTACTCAAGCGCTTTATTTAAGCGTTCAAGGAAAAAATCCCTTCGCTTAACGAAATAGATGGGCCCGCTGAAACCTGAGAACTGGCTAACCTTGAATGGTTCACTGTTCCGCTTCCATACTCGCACGTTCTTCAGCCATCTGCTTTAGATAACGTTCTTCTAGTTCAATAATCGCTGCCTTGAAGCCTTCAGGATCCACGAAAGTAGACACATTATAAGGCTGCCCCGGTTGCCATTTTCGATGTAGGTCATATTGGCTGCCATGCGCCGCAACCCACACGTCAACCGGCATCGCCTTCTGCCTTCTATAAGTACCGGCAAAGTCATCAGCAACGCCTGGATAAGTTGGTCCCTGCAGCAGCTTTTTACCGGCATTAATCGTGCCCATATTGGCAATCACCACCTGGTACTCTCTGCC
>JAPKEK010000664.1 GCA_028822125.1 Pseudomonadales bacterium
GGTCGCAGCTGCGGTGGGGTTTTCGGTTTCTGATCGGGTTTGCTTTGACAGGTCCCATTGTTTGAGTTCGATGCTGGCATGCAGTTTCGGGGTATTGCCATCGATCCACTGTAAATTGGCCGTTAACGGTTGGAGGTCTATATGACCCGAGAGATCAGAGAGCGTGAGTCTGGAGGGGTCGCCGGTAAGTTGTCCCTGAATTTCGATTTCAGGCAGATACCCTGTCAGTGTTGTATTTTTTTCAGTTTGTTTGGTGCCCCTGTTCAGGCTGGCGACTTGGAGTTTAACGTCTAGATCAAATTGAGGATTAGTTTGAAGGTTGTGAACGGAACCTTTGAAGCTTAACTGGCCTTCGTTGCTACTGATTGAACTCGACTCCAGATGGAGTTGGTTAAAGTCGTCCATTAGCCAACCATTAAGATCAAGATTGATTACCCTGCGTTGGGACGCTGGGTAATCGATTTCGACCTGGCCGTTGAGCCGGGAGAATCGTAATCCGGCTGAGGCCTCGGTGAATTGAAGCAGGCTGGTGAGTTCTGCCTTTACAAGGGTATCTTTTATATTGTCCTTTAGCTGAATGCGTGTCGTGTGGGGCGAAGCTGGCCCGCTTTCCATTGATTGCCCAGCGATCATCGATGTTGTCAGCATGAAGTCCTGATTTGTCCGCTTATCCACATAGTGAACCGTCAGATCGTGAACAGCGATTGAGTTCCATTGTATGGAAGACTTGCTCTTGGTTTTGCTGGTTCGACTTCCATGATTACTTTTTGATAGCGCCCAGTTTGCCTGGCCCGCTGAATCTGTAATGAGATTTAAGTTCACCTGCTCGGCAATGATATTGCGCAGGTTGAGTTTGCTGTCAGTTAGAAACGGTAAAACAGCCAGTTCCAATGATAGCGAGGACACTTTCGCAAAAGGGGGCTGGCTATCGTTCGCACTTATCGATATGCCTTTTAACAACATTGAGAAAGAGGGCCATAGCTGCCATTGAATGTTCTCCAGGCGAATCTGGTAGTCGGTTGCCGCCTCTAGAATATCAGTAATTTCTTCCTGATATTTTTCTGGTTCTGCCAGTAACGAGGACAGCAGGGCAAATGGTAAGACCAGCGTTAGCAGTAGCGCAGTCAATATGATACTAATTTTCTTCAAAAGCAGAATCTCCGGCAACGATCTTCGTATCGAATGGATTTATTTTAAACTTTCCAGTTGGGTGTCTCCAATAGATCGATCTATTTTAGCTCTATTAGGGGCTGAATTAGTTGATAGATTGTCTCATCGAAGCTAATTCTGATACCCTCGCTTTATAAGAGGAAAGGGGGTTTCCATGGCAGTTGTAGGCAGCGAGTCGAGTCCATTAAGGGTCGCAATTATTGGATCAGGGCCAGCTGGGTTCTATACAGTTAGCAATTTCATGAAAATAAAGGATGTGCATGTCGAGATGGACATGTACGATCGCCTACCCACGCCGTTCGGATTGGTTCGCGCCGGCGTCGCGCCTGATCATCAGAAAGATAAGTCAGTCACACGAGCTTATGAAAAAAGCGCTGCGTACCCGGGGTTTCGATTTTTCGGAAACGTGGAATACGGGTTACATATTCATCTGGATGACCTGAGAAGGCATTACCACCAGGTGATATTTACTACGGGTAGTCCGTTTGACAGAAATCTGGGCATATCGGGCGAGCATCTCGAAGGGAGTCATTCAGCCACTGAATTCGTAGCCTGGTACAACGGTCATCCCGACTTTGCCGATCGTCAGTTTGATCTTAATCAGGAAAATGTGGTGGTTGTGGGCATGGGTAATGTGGCCATGGATGTGGCCCGCATTCTCTGCAAGACCCATGCGGAACTGGCCGCGACCGATATGGCTGACCACGCCTTGCGTGTGTTGCAGCAGAGCAAGGTTAGGAATGTCTATATACTTGGCCGAAGAGGTCCTGCTCAAGCGGCATTTACACCGCCGGAAATTAAGGAAATGGGCGAATTTGAAGAGGCTGATGTCAACGTATTGGCAGAAGAGGCGATGCTGGATGTCGCCAGTCAGGCGCTACTGGATGC
>JAPKEK010000665.1 GCA_028822125.1 Pseudomonadales bacterium
CAACGATATAAGTTGTGGCAACCAACACCTCGCCTTCTGCATGTAGGCTTCCACGTGGAATGTCCAGCTTATCGCCGGGATCTAAATCATGTCGAATCCCCTCTTCATCCAATAAGTAGGTCCCACCGGACATGACATAGCCCGTTATATCCAGATCATGCCAATGCAGGGGTAATTCTGGTGATTTTTCCGAGACATAAGTCGTCGGCCAATGTCCGGTTTCCTTTAAATCCTCCAGAACCTCCTCCCGCGTTGAAAAGAAGCTTTTATATATTTTGAAAGTCATGCCAACAGTTGAGCACAACTTACCGTGTTATAAAAGTACTTTAGCGATCAGGGCTTTCCAATAGACTGCTCACCCTTTTATTTGATACTAAAAAGGCCGCATTCGTATTATCCTAAACGCCTTGAAATGAGTAAATTAATCCATCCAGTTGCTGACCTGGGATTAAGTGACATCCATTCACCGATCCAACTTAACGTTAGCAACCCTACAAGGAACAGACAATGGCTACATACATCCCACCCACTATCAGCTGGGTGCGCAAGCAGGTCGAACTCTATGAAAGTAGCGAAGGCAAAAAAGGCACCACTTTACTAGACTCAGGTCTACCCTGCATTCTAGTCACCCATACCGGCAACAAGACCGGCGGCATCAGGAAGATCCCTTTGATGCGAGTTAAAGTCAATGATAATTATGTGTTAATCGGATCCATGGGCGGGCAACCTAAGAATCCCGTATGGGTCTACAATCTACGCGAAAATCCTGCCGTTGAAATTCGCGATGCAACCAACGTTTATAATATGCGCGCACGCGAAGTGACCGACGACGCAGAGCGAGCCACACTATGGGAAGCCAGCGCCGCAGCCTATCCTCCCTATAACGAATACCAGGCGAAAACCACCCGCAAAATTCCAGTGTTCCTGGCTGAACCCACCTAGTTCAGCGTGGTGGCTGGGGGGGAATATGGTTGAGAACCCTTTAACTTAACCGTTCCACGAAATGCTGAGTTCAGAGACGCTCCAGGGCCATCATCCGTTTCGGCATCATCAAAGCGGATGATCTAAAGGCTGTTGCCGGCAAAGCTCAGGCAAAATCCGCAGCGCTGTGCCTTTCCGCAACCCGCTCGGGTTCAGGTCCCCAGGACCTGTTGACGCGACGGCCGCGTGCTACTGCAGGGCGCTGCTCTATTTCTGATGCCCACCTGACAACATGGGTATAGCTCTGGACATCCAGAAATTCCGCCGCGCTATAAACATTGTGCAGAACCAGAGCGCCATACCAGGCATAATTTGCAATATCTGAGATGTTGTACTCATCTCCACACAGATAGCGTCGCATCGACAGATTCTGATTCAACACATCCAGTTGACGCTTTACTTCCATGGTAAAACGATTGATTGCATATTCGAATTTGTCCGGCGCATAACTGTAAAAATGACCAAAACCACCACCCAGATAAGGTGCACTGCCCATCTGCCAGAATAGCCAGGACAGGCACTCTGCCCGCTCTGAAGGCTCAATCGGAAACAATGCATTAAACTTCTCTGCCAGATACACAAGAATGGCGCCTGACTCAAAAACCCGAGTCGGCACAGGGGTACTCCTGTCTAATAAAGCAGGGATTTTCGAATTCGGATTAATGGCCACAAAATCGCTGCCGAACTGTTCTCCCTGCCCAATATTGATCAGGTAAGCATCATATTCCGCACCTGCGTGTCCCAGTTCGAGCAGTTCCTCCAGCATGACTGTCACTTTCACCCCATTAGGCGTCGCCAGTGAATATAGCTGTAAGGGATGTTTGCCTACTGGCAATTCTTTATCGTGAGTGGAACCTGCTACTGGACGATTGATATTACTGAACCGACCACCACTCTCCTTATCCCAGGTCCACACTTCTGGGGGTGTGTAGCTTGAATCCTCAGTCATCGAAAAATCCTCATATCTACAAAGTGCTTGAGTATACCGTCGATTTCATCTGGAAAAGGCACTTAAATGCCTAACTGGTTGAATTGAAGCTTGAGACTATCATTGTCGAATACCCTGTAATTG
>JAPKEK010000666.1 GCA_028822125.1 Pseudomonadales bacterium
CAGTGTCTTGCTGATAGCGAAATTGAAATATGATGGAATCTGCCCATGTGGAAATGATATTTGACAGCATCTTTACCGATTTCAGTACCCAGCTCAAGGGCGGTGCAGGCGAACCTTTCTACCAGGCAGGTCAGGGTGAAGGTCAGCCTAATCTGATTTATTATCGAGAAGATTATACTGCCAGCGCGCTTCACGAGGTGTCTCACTGGTGTCTGGCCGGAAGGCCCAGGCGAAAACTGGATGACTTTGGTTTTTGGTATGTCGCGCATCGCAATGGCGAACAACAGCGTGCTTTTGAGCAGGTAGAGGCGAGGCCGCAGGCCCTGGAATGGATCTTCAGTATAGCGGCGGGCCTGCCTTTCCGGGTGAGTGTGGATAATTGTAGGATAGTCACCAGCACGCAATTTAAAAAGCAGATTCAACATGCAGTGGCGGCCTTGAGATTGAGATTACCCACCCGGGCGGGTTTGATGGCGGACGCCCTCGCCGAGGCCACTGGGCACACACATTTCCTAAATTCACAACATTTCGAGCAATTACCCCTATGAAATTCCCTGATAATTTTACGACTGCCCCAGGATTTGATCTGGCTGAAGATCACATCGGTCCGTTTTATTTCCTGAAAGCGGATGACAGTGACGAGAACGCGGTGATTCATCAGAATTTGTTCGCCTTTGAGGTTGCGGCGCGGCATTGTAATGAGTTTGACTCTGTTCATGGTGGCGTACTGATGACATTTGCGGATTTTGCTCTGTGCCGGGCTGCGGCCGAACATTATCAGGTAGAAACCTGTGTTACGGTCAGTTTTTCCTGCGATTTTCTGGCTGGGGCCAGTCTGGGCAGCCTGATTACTTGCGAACCCAGAGTCAATAAGAGAACGGGTTCACTGGTATTCGTTTCGGGTGATTTAATGGTTAATGATGGGATTGTGTTCAGCTTTAATTCAGTAGTGAAACGGCTTCCTTTTAAGTGAAAGGGCTGGACATGCCAGGCTTGTTTAGATGCACAGGCTAAAACTGGGCCTGATTATCAATCCGCTGGCAGGCATAGGCGGCCCGGCAGCGCTTAAAGGCAGCGATGGAGCCAAGACGGTTGCCGCGGCCCGGGCTGCTGGTGCTGTCAGTCAGGTGGTTAAGCGCGTGACTAAGGCACTTAGTCCCCTGCTCGAGGTCGCCGATGAGATTTCCTGGAAGACCTGTTCTGGCCCTATGGGAGTCTCCTTATTAATCGATTTAGGGTTTCCTGACATTGAGGTCGTTTGTTCTGTACCGGGCGGCTTTTTGGGCACATCCGCTGCTGATAGCCGACGCGCAGTACAGCAACTACAGGCGAAATCCATTGATCTGCTCGTTTTTGCGGGTGGTGATGGTACAGCCCGGGATATTTATGATGCCAGCGGGCCCGGCCTGGTAGTGCTGGGAATTCCCTGTGGTGTTAAAATGCACTCCAGCGTCTTTACCAGGCACCTGCTGGGCGTTGCGCCTTTAGTGCTCGATTTGCTGGGCAACAGACTGCTTACTGCCGGTGTAGGTGAGGTTCGGGATATTGATGAACAGGCTTTTAGAAATGGCCTGGTTAAAACTCGATACTATGGAGAACTGCCCGTGCTTGAGTCCTTGCGCTATATGCAGCATACCAAGGTGTCAGGCCGGGAGGTGGAAGCCCTGGTGGTGGAGGAGATAGCGGCAGACTTCGTTGATGACATGCAAGCGGATCAAACTTATTTTGTAGGCTCAGGCAGTACTATGGCGCGGGTTATGTCCAGCCTGAACCTGACTTATACGTTACTGGGGGTCGATGTGGTCAGAAACAGGCAACTGGTGCAGTTGGATGCCACTGAAGCTCAGCTTTACCAACTGGCATCAACCCAGCCTTGCACTATTGCGATGACCGTTATAGGGGGGCAGGGTCACCTTTTTGGTCGGGGAAACCAGCAGTTCAGTGCGCGAGTCATAGATGCCGTTGGCCCGCAGAATATTGATATCCTGGCTACCAAATCGAAAATAGAAGCGCTCGAGGGCGAACCCTTCATCGTTGATACCTCCGATTCC
>JAPKEK010000667.1 GCA_028822125.1 Pseudomonadales bacterium
CAAACGTGTACGATACTTTTACAGATCTGCAATCTGCCGTAATAGGAGCAGTATTAGGCTATCTGGCGTTGTGGATCGTTTACCAGGGCTTTCGCATCATCACGGGCAAGGAAGGCATGGGTTTTGGAGACTTCAAACTTCTCGCGCTTTTGGGCGCCTGGCTTGGCTGGCAAGCCCTGCCCTTTATTATTCTCATGTCTTCCGTTATTGGCACCCTGGTAGGCGTTACCCTCATATTACTGGGCCGGGATCGAAACGACGCCATTCCATTTGGACCTTATCTGGCAGCTGCAGGCTGGATAAACCTGCTCTGGGGAGACATCCTGCTCAGTCGTTACCTACAGGTCCTGAACCTGTCATGACACATTACGTGGTGGGCATCACAGGTGGCATCGGCAGCGGCAAATCTACCGTTGCAGAACGCTTCGAAAAACTGGGTATTGTTGTCGCAGACGCAGACCAGGCATCCAGAGAGATCGTCGAACCCGGCCAGGATGCCTACCTTGCTATCCTGGAAAAGTTCGGCAATCCAGTGCTACTCGAAGACGGCACACTCAACAGGGCCTACCTACGGCAAAAAATATTTGCGGAAAAGACCAATCGCTTATGGCTGGAAAAGCTAACCCATCTGCCTATTATGCAGAATCTGAAAGACAAACTTCAAAGTGCCAAGTCTGCCTACGGCATACTCATGCTATCCACAGGGGCTGGAAAATCCCCGCTCATGGATCGAATGATCGTTGTCGATGTAACCCCTGATGTGCAGATTTCCCGGGTAAAAGAACGAGACCATAATGACGAAGCACTCATCCGTAAAATCATGGCCAGCCAACCCAACCGCGAGGACAGGCTCTCCTGGGCAGACGATGTTATCGAAAACAATGGCGATCTCGTATCTCTGAAGCAGACTGTTTATGATCTGCATCAGTACTATCTCAGACTTGCTAACCATGCCTGAAGCCATTATCAAATGCCCGACCTGCGGAAAAGCACTCGCCTGGCTCACCTCAAACCCGTATCGACCCTTCTGCAGCGAACGCTGCCAGCTCATAGACTTGGGTGAATGGGCAGATGAAAATCGCAGTATACCCGTTGACCCTGACCACGATGACATGACTGAGGAAGACCTTGATCGCAATTAGGTCCGGTATTCGGCATTAATCTTCACATAATCAAGGGATAAATCACTGGTCCAAACCGTCTCGGAACACGCACCACAATTCAACACCACTCGAATAACAATATCTTCAAGGGCCATGGCATTTGCGCCATCGGCTTCTTCATATTCGACAGCCTTAGTTCCAGATCGCATTAAACAAAGGTCGTTTATATATATATCTAAGCTTTCAACATCTAACTGCACATCCGTTTTGCCAATCGCCATGACAATCCTGCCCCAGTTTGCATCACTGGCGAACAATGCCGTCTTTATGAGCGGAGAGTTTGCAATCGAGAAAGCAATGGCAAGGCATTGCTGTTCGCTTTCACCCTGCTCAACATGCACCGTCACAAATTTAGTAGCGCCTTCACCATCACGTACCAATCCCTGCGCTAGCTCAAGCATTAAATCGGTGAGCGCATCCTGAAAATCAGCCAGTTCCTGCTGGCAGTCATCGAGAAGGGCGCCCGCCTGGCCCGAAGCGATCAGCATGCAGGCATCATTGGTTGAGGTGTCGCTGTCAACGGTTATACGATTAAATGAACTAGCCACACCAGAGCTGAGCATTTCCTGTAGAAGCGACTCTGAAATCTGTGCATCAGTGGCAATAAAACTCAGCATGGTAGCCATATTCGGCTGAATCATACCGGCGCCTTTGGCAATGCCGGTCAGTGTCACGAGCTGTCCACACAGCTTTAGCTGACGCGATGCTATCTTAGGCCGGGTATCCGTGGTCATGATGCCCCTGGCAGCATTCAGCCAGTGGTCCTCATGCAAGGCAGCAAACATACCCGGCAACGCATTCATAATCGGCTCGGTCGGTAAGGCTTCACCGATCACACCAGTTGAAAAAGGGAGTACCTGCTGGCGCTTCACCTTGCCCTGAACGG
>JAPKEK010000043.1 GCA_028822125.1 Pseudomonadales bacterium
GGAGATCAAGATTGCCTTTCAGGAAGATCTGCTGACCAAGCTTGACCAGGCGGTAGGTGAGCAGCAACAACAGTTGTTGAAATTACAGGCTCAGATTGGTCTGATAGTCGAACATATTAAGTCACTGGATAGTGGTGATGCCAGTTCCGACAATGAACCACCACCCCACTATTAGGTTAGATAAACTGATGCTGGTCAATCCCCGGGATTGTATGGCGTTGCTGATGATAAGAAAGGATCAATTTCATGAAGGCGATAACAATAGGTGAAGGCAGTAGTTTAGATTGGAGCAACTTTCCTGACCCTGAATTAAAGCAGGGGGAAGTTCTCATAGAGGTCTCTGCTTCGACCATCAATCGTGCTGATTTGATGCAACGCCGTGGTCTGTATCCGCCACCCGCTGGTGCATCTCCCATCCTTGGATTGGAATGTTCAGGGATTGTTACCCAGGTTTCAGAAACGGTTGATCGCTTTAAGGAAGGGGATTCAGTTTGTGCGTTGTTAGCCGGAGGCGGATACGCACAGAAAGTTGCGGTTGATCAGGGTAGCGTCCTACCGGTGCCTGCTGGGCTAACCCTGCTTGAGGCAGCTTCACTCCCGGAAGTCTATGCGACGGCCTGGTTGAATCTGTTTATCGAAGCGGGTCTCAAGCCTGGGGAAAAAGTGATTTTGCATGCCGGAGCCAGCGGCGTTGGTACTGCCGCGATTCAGCTGTGCAAGGCTTTCGGATCGCCGAGTTTTGTTACAGCCGGTAGTGAGGAAAAACTTGATTTCTGTAGAACTCTTGGCGCGACTGATGGGTTTAATCGTCATGACGGATCGTTTCTGCAAGCGGCCAAGGCATTTTCCGGAACGGCTGGGGCTGATGTTATTCTTGACCCGGTAGGGGGAGCCTATCTTGAAGATAATCTCAATGTCCTGGGTTTGTACGGTCGATTGGTGCTGATTGGCCTTATGGGTGGTAGCAACAGAGATATTAACCTGGGTCAATTGATGGTGAAGCGGTTGCGAGTCATTGGCTCAACGCTGCGGGCCAGAAGCTTGTTGGAAAAAGCGGCGATTATAAAAGATTTGCAGGAGCAGGTCTGGCCTAAAATCGCAGAAGGTGAGATAAGGCCGGTTATTGATAAGGTTTTCCCCATGCAGGCCGCGGCTGAGGCTCAGGATTGGGTGGCTACCGACCAAACTATCGGCAAAGTTGTGCTGACTAATAGTTAAGCCCACACGCTATTCTTACCAGCGATGGGCACCACTAATTTTTTGAGAATTGAGCCCGGTGCGATAGCACCTGGAGGGGGGTTAAACCACCTCGGCTACATCCTCTGCTTGAAAGCCTTTGTCCGTTTCAGAAATCACGAACTCGACTTTAGCACCTTGTTTGAGGGTGCGAAAACCTTCGCCTCTGATTGAGCGAAAATGGACAAAAACGTCTTCTCCGGATTCTCGCTCAATAAAGCCAAAACCCTTTGAATCGTTGAACCACTTCACCGTCCCCATTTGTCTATCAGACATGCCAGTACCTCTTATTGTTGCTCTAGCTTTAATTAAAACTAGCTTGCCACTGGTCATTAAGGCATATGAAGGATGACATGTACAGGCGATTTTCCCAACGCTTGTTGCTATTTAATTGAGGCTAGCGTTCACAGATCATTGATTCTATTTCTTTGCCGGGTCAATTCATTTAGAGCCTGTTCGAAATCCGCTAGTTTCGATTTTTCTTTGGCGACAACATCTGAGGGGGCTTTAGTGGTGAAATTCTGATTTGCCAGTTTTTCTGAACTTCTTTTAATATCGTTTGCCAGTCGATCCAGTTCTTTGGCCAGTCTCTGCAGTTCTGCATTTTTGTCGATCAGGTTTTCTAACGGTACCAGCAATTGCATTTCGCCGATCAACTGGGTATTTGCAACAGGAAGGGTGTCTCCCGAATTGAGCCAGGTGAGGGATTCCGGTCTGGCAATTGCAGTCAGCAGTTCCGTGTAGGAATCCAGGCGTCGCTTGTCTTCAGCGGAACCTTTATAAAAAATTAGAGGGATCGGTCGGGCAGGAGAAATGTCCATCTCACCACGGGTATTGCGAACAGCGCCAACAACCTGTTTCAGCCAGTCTATATCATCCGTTACCTGTTTGCTGGACGGCGTATCCTTATTGGGTCCGGCGACCGGGTAGGGGGCCAGCATGATGGTTTGATGCTGTCTCATTTGGGCAGGAATTTTCTGCCATATTTCTTCGGTGATAAACGGCATGAAGGGATGAGTGAGTCTTAAAATCTGTTCCAGCGTGGTCAGGAGTTGAACTCGGGTACCGGTTTTCTGCTCAGCGCAAGTTCTGTCTGATAGCAGGGTTGCTTTACATAGCTCTATATACCAATCGCAGAATTCATCCCAGATAAATTCATATATTGCTTTTGCCGCTAGATCAAATCGATAGGTATCCATGGCGAGGTTAACTGCACGGCTGGTTTTTTCGAAAGTGATTTGGATCCACTGATCAGCAATAGAATCACGCCTGGCGCCGCTGAGATCATGACCATCGGTATTCATGAACACGAAATTCGCAGCATTCCACAGTTTGTTGCAGAAGTTTCGGTAGCCCTCGACTCTTTTCAGATCAAAGCGCATTGACCGGGTGCGGGTTGCAATGGCGTAGAATGTGAAGCGAAGCGCATCTGTACCATAAGCATCGATTCCTTCTGGGAATTCTTTGCGGGTGGACTTCTCTATTTTCTCCCGCACTCTCTGCTGCAGAAGGTTGCTGGTGCGTTTTGAAATCAATTGCTCAGCGGATATACCATCGATGATATCCATGGGATCCAGCCCATTGCCCTTGGATTTGGACATTTTCTGTCCTTCCGCATCTACCACTAAACCATGGATATAGACTTTCTTGAAGGGAACCTCGTCCATGAATCTGAGCGACATCATGATCATTCTTGACACCCAGAATGAGATGATGTCATGACCTGTGACCATGATGTCGGTGGAATGGAAAGTGTCCAGGTCTTTTGTCTGATCGGGCCAACCGAGGGTGGAAAAAGTCCAGAGAGCAGATGAGAACCAGGTATCCAGCACATCTTCATCCTGAGATAATTCAACCTCTGGTGCTAGTCCGGCGGCTTCTCTGACGGCCTGTTCATCTGTCCCGACATAAACATTTCCCTCGGCGTCATACCAGGCGGGGATCCTATGCCCCCACCATTGCTGCCTTGAAATGCACCAGTCGCGAATATCTCGCATCCAGGCAAAATAGATGTTTTCTGCCTGCTTTGGAATAAATTCAATTTTTCCGGATTCAACAGCCTCAATTGCCGGCTTGGCAAGAGGTTCAATCTTTACGAACCATTGATCACTTAACAATGGTTCGACAGGTACCCCGGATTTTTCTCCCCTGGGCACCATCATCTTATGATCCTCGGTCTTTTCGAGCAGGTTGAGGTTGTGCATGCTTTCTATGATGGCTTTTCGCGCTTCGTATCGATCCATTCCGGCATAGGGCTCGGGGGTGTTATTGTTCAAGGACGCGTCGGTGTTCATGATATTGATCATTGGCAATTGATGTCGTTGAGCCACTTCATAGTCGTTGAAGTCATGAGCCGGTGTGATTTTCACACAGCCGCTACCAAAATACTGATCAACGTAGTGATCAGCTATGATGGGGATAACGCGATCGACCAACGGCAGCATGATATTCTTGCCGATAAGGTGCTGGTAGCGCTCATCGTCTGGATGTACTGCTACAGCGGTATCGCCAAGCATGGTTTCCGGTCGTGTTGTTGCAACCACCAGATATTGGCCAGGTTCTTTTTCCAGCGGATATCTGAAATGCCAGAGGTGGCCGCTCTCTTCCTCGGCTATGACCTCCAGATCAGAAATGGATGTTTCCAGGATGGGATCCCAGTTAACCAGTCGTTTGCCCCGGTAGATCAGGCCATCTCGGTACAGACGGATGAAAACCTCTAAAACTGCTCGAGACAAGCCTTCATCGAGTGTGAATCGTTCTGTTTCCCAGTTAAGAGAGGCACCCATGCGTCGCAGTTGAGTTGAGATGGTTCCTTCTGATTCTGATTTCCATTGCCAGGCTCTGTCGATGAAAGCGTCTCGTCCGATATCCATCGGTTTTAACTGTTCTCTTGCCAGTTGTTCGCTGACGATTAACTGGGTAGAGATTCCCGCATGGTCTGTGCCCATCTGCCAGAGTGTTTTGTCCCCCAGCATACGTTGTCGTCTGATGATTGAATCGACCAGGCTGTGCTGAAAAGCATGTCCCATATGCAGTGTGCCAGTGACATTAGGCGGCGGTATTGCGATAGAAAAGGCGGTGCCGTCACCTTGTGGAGTAAAGTAACCTGCCGCTTCCCAGCGTTCGTACCAGGTGCCTTCAACAGTCTTTGGATCGTACTTTTCCATGAGGGTCATAATTATCAAATGTGCGAGTATACACGCGCTTAGTACTTATCGTCGTCTTTTGCAGAGAATTCTGATGTATCCGGGTCGGATAGAAGGGCTGACAAGTCCTCGAGTTGACCTATAAGGTCTTCATTTAGTTTGCAGACGACAGATCTCGCGTATTGATCAACCAGCTGGTTGATCGTATTTTCTATAGCTTCTCCATCTTGCTCGTCGATCTGGATGGTGTTGTAAACGTCCGAAAATAGATCCAGTGTATCCGGGTCATAATCAGGGTCTTCAGAAGAAATTTTTGGGATTGGCTGTTTCTGCGTCGCATTTTTAGGTTGCTTGCCCTTTAGCTTTCCCATGCCCGTTGTTGTCTGGGTGTCACCACTATGCTGTACGAGTAAATCTACCACATCCTTAAGTAGAGGGATCTGTGAGGGTTGCATCTTGCCTGTGTTGTTGCCTTTTGGGTTTTCATCGCGGTCGTCATTGTTGGTCATTGGGCCGCCATCTTATGGTACTTCAAAGGATACCCACGTTCCTGGTAAAAGCGAAAATTGGTCCTGGCCTGATCTCGACTGGACTCTGACCTGGGTACGATTTCTGCGACACGCTCGAATCGACTGAAAAAGTCTGGAACCTGACTGGCCATGTTGACGAGCACATCTTGATGCTCTTCGGGTTCTGAATGGAAGCCAATTTTTATAGGCGCTTCAATTTTGTTGGTATAGCGGCAGTGTGGAATGAACCGTTCTGGACGAAAGGTCCAGAGTAAATCGTCCAGCGTGCTGGAGTCTTGTTCATTCTGTGTGTGGATATAAATCTGGTGACCTTTCCTGTATACCTTATCGATAAGCCGGCAGGTAAAGAGCATGGGGTCTTCGTCTGATTCAATTTGATAGAAATCAACCCGGGTCAAGACTTCTTGCCCTCCTGGGCAAGAAGGTACTGTGTCAGAAGGCCGACCGGCCTGCCCGTTGAACCTTTCTTCATTCCTGCCCATTTGAACCCTGTTCCTGCGATATCCAGATGTGCCCAACGATACTTTTTGGTAAATCGAGCCAGGAAACAGGCTGCAGTTATGCTGCCAGCCTCGCGGCCGCCAATGTTCTGCATGTCTGCAAAAGCGCTATTGATCTGGCTTTGGTAGTCCTCCCAGATGGGCATGCGCCAGGCTCGATCATGGCTCAATTTGCCGGCATCAATAACTTCTTGCGCCAAGTCATCATCGTTTGCAAATACGGCGGTCGCGTGACTGCCCAGGGCTACAACACAGGCGCCGGTTAAGGTGGCGATATCAATTACGGAAGCAGGATTGAATTTGTCTGCATAAGTCAGAGCATCACATAGAACCAGCCGTCCTTCAGCATCCGTATTCAGTATTTCGACGGTTTGGCCAGACATTGTCTTGACAATATCACCTGGTTTTGAGGCATTTCCAGACGGCATGTTTTCTGCTGCTGCCATGATACCAACTACGTTTATTTTCGGATTCAGCTCTGCAATGGCCTGCATGGTTCCAAAAACGCTGGCGGCGCCACACATATCGTAGATCATCTCCCACATACCGGACCCGGGTTTCAGACTGATGCCACCGGTATCGAAAGTGATGCCTTTGCCAATAATAACATGAGGTTTTTGTCGGGGATTGCCACCGCGGTAGTGCATGATGATCATTTTACCGGGTTCAACGCTTCCTTTAGTAACGGAAAGGAAGGCGCCCATACCCAGTTTTCCCATTTGTTTTTCATTAAGAACCTGGGTCTTCACAGAGGGATAATCCTTCGCCAGTTGCCTGGCTGCATCGGCCAGGAAGGATGGCGTACATACATTGGAGGGGGCATTACCAAGATCTTTTGCAGCACGCTTGCCTGTGCTGAGAGCAGTTCCCTGTTGCATGCCTTTTTTGCAGGCAGTCAGATTTTCTCTACTGGAATACAAGTCGACCTGCGCAAGTTTGAGTTGGCTGTCGGCAGCAGGTTTGGTGCCTTTCATGGTCAGGTACTGGTAGGTCGCATCCTCAAACTGTTCAACGGTTTTCATTGCCACCCAGGCAAGATCTCGTCCTTCTACTTCAGTATCGGTCAAGCAATACAAGACTTTTCTGGCATTCAAGCCTTTTAGCTGAGTAATTGCTGCCGTGGCGATCACCAGATAGTTTTCAGGCTCCATGGGCTCTGTTTTGCCCAGGCCTACCAGTAGAATTCGGGGTGCTCTGATTCCGTCCAGATCCTGTAAGAGCATCGTTTGGGCCTTTTTGCCTTTAAAATCCTGGCGCTTGATAACAGCCTGGATTCGACCCTGGGTCGCTGTGTTTACTGCCTCAGCCGCAGCAGATAGTGAACCATCCTGGTAGATTCCTATAATGAGAGCTTGAACTCTGCTTTTAGTGATCTGCGCGCTTGAAGTGGCGTACTGCATGAATATCCTCGCAATGATTTAAGACAATGACATGATACAACGATTATACTCGTTTGGATAAAGTAACTGTTGAACTTAAGCCATGATCTTATTTCGTTATTTCTGCAGGGAAGTGTTCTCCTCCATGGCGGTGATCACTTTTGTTGTGCTGGTGATCGCCGTAGGATCTCGGTTTAGTAATTATCTGGCAGACGCGGCAGCCGGCCGGGTCAGCAGAGAAATTGTCGGGTTACTTCTGATGTATCGTTTACCGGGTATCTTTGAATTAATCCTGCCGGTTAGTTTTTTCCTGGCGATTATGCTGGCCTATGGTCGCTTGTACGCTGACAGCGAGATGATGGTTCTCAAAAGCAGCGGTTTTGGCGAGAGTCGAATTCTTGGTTATACATTAATCCAGGCCTTGCTGGTGATGCTGTTGACCGGGATGGTGTCGCTGTGGCTGAAACCGCTGGGAGAGCAGGGTATGGATGTGTTGAGAGCGGGGCAGAAAACGCTGACAGAGTTTGACATGTTATCCGCAGGACGTTTTCAGATGCTGGATTCCGGGCGAAGGGTAACCTATGTTGAGGATATTCTGGATAATCAGGAATTGGCTGAAATATTCATATCGGAGAAGCAGAGAGCCGAATCTGGCAATGAATTCAAGACGGTTACCATGATAGCAGCCAGTGGCGAGACGAGCATCGATGCAAAAGGTAATCGTTTTTTGATATTGAAAGACGGCCGTCGCTATGGTTTTGCTTTTGATAGCCCGGAATTTCAGGTGATTGAATACGAAGAATTCGGTCAGTTGCTTGAAAAGGAAATAGCAGAAGATCGAACGCTGTCGCCACGTTCAAGCCCCACCCAAAATTTGTTGAGATCCTCGTTTACCGGGATTCTCAGCAGGCAGGAAAGCGCAGAATTACAGTGGCGTATTGCCCTGATAATCCTGATTCCGATACTGGTGTTGATAGCGGTACCTTTAAGCCGGGTGGATCCCAGAGAAGGCCGTTTTGCCAGGTTTGTTCCTGGTATGGTGCTTTGTTTTGTGTACCTGCTATCTCTTTCGTCCAGCCGTTCAGCCATCGGAGACGGTTGGTTAGAACCGCTTCCTGGCTTGTTTCTGGTGCATTTGTCGTTTCTTGTTATCGCTTTGACCTTGTTTTTCTGGCAGGAAATTCTATTTTTTGTTGTTGAGTCCCGGCAGGGTCGAGAGGCTATCGATGATCGGTAGAATTGACCGCTATATAGCAGAGACTGTACTGATTGCGATTATGCTCGCCGCGTTGAGTCTGGTTTCTCTGCTAGCCTTATTTACAGCCATTGAGCAGATCGATGACTTGAGGAACAGTTATACGATACCGGCCGTGTTTCGCTTTGTTCTATTGAGCCTGCCACGGTTATTCTATGAAACGTTGCCTTTCGCTGTGCTCATAGGTGGTCTGGCTGGCCTGGGAAGTCTGGCAGGCACCAGTCAGCTGGTGGTGATGCGAGCTGCAGGTATTTCGATCTGGAGAATTGTCAGGAGTGTTGTTCAGGTAGCCGTTATGATTGCTGTGTTTGGCTTGGTTGTAGGTGAGTATCTGCTGCCCGAAGCTGAACGGCTAGCTCGTTTGGGCCGAGAAAGTGCTTTAGCAGATGGCAGAGATATAACGCCTCAAAATGGCATCTGGTTACGAGAAGAATTTTCTTATATGCATATTGAGCAATTGCAGGGTCGTTCTATTATTGGGTTGAAATGGTTTTATTTTGATGAAAATCGACAGTTGACCAGGGCTAAGGCAGCGTCCAGCGCTGTCTTTCATGAAGTCTTAGAGGGTGATGACTACTGGATTCTGGACAACGTTACCGAAACTACATTTTCAGACTTACAGGGTCGTTCCTTAGTGACGCCGTCTCAGCTGTGGATGACATCATTGACACCCACTCGCCTGAGCAATGAAATACTGGTGCAACCTGAGAGAATGTCGATGGCGGCCCTGCTTGAAAAAATTGCTTTTCTTGATGAGCAGAGCCTGGACGCCAGGGCATTTGAGTTGGGTTTCTGGGCCAAGGCCCTGCAGCCGGTCGTCATAGTGAGTTTACTGCTGGTAGCGATCTCTTTTGTATTCGGTCCGCTTCGACAGTCTTCGATGAGTTTCCGTGTTTTTACCGGTTTATTGTTTGGCGTCACCCTGAAATTCGTACAGGATCTGCTGGTGCCGGCGAGCCTGGTTTATGATTTTCATCCTTTCCTGGCTATCATATTACCAGTAATAATTTGCACCGGCATAGCCAGTATACAATTGCACCGGGTTTCGTGAAATGTGAGCTTTATTTGATTTTAGGCAGGTGTACTACTCGCGTGTTGGTAGCCAGGTCATGTAGCATAAGCTTGTCCGGGTTAACCAGGCTCCATAAGAATCCGAGACCCAGGGAGCATACCGACAGGGTTGCAAAAAAATACCTGATACAGGCGGTTTTCAATGAAACTGACTGACCTTGCTCAGTGATCAGCTGAATTCTCCAGGCCTGCATGCCAAGTGTCTGACCTCGCTTACACCAGAAATAGATGTAAAACCCGCCCAGTTCCAGATATAGAAATAGCTGGAAGGCAGGCCCTTGCAAAGCCTCACCCTCTGTCACCAGGGCGATAAGCAGGATGCTGCTGATCATCCAGATCGCGATGATGAGGAAGCCATCGTAAACCAGGGCAGCTATTCTTCTAGCTATATGTGCATTCGCGTTGTCAATGATCGGTTCCAGGGAAGGTGAGCCAGTCACAAGATTATTTTTGGATCATGAAGCTAGCATCGCATTCTGATATCAGCGTGTTAGTTGAGATTATGCGCATTTCTGCTGAGAGCATGGCCAGCTGGCCTCTTTGTCTGGTGCACCAGCTCCGCACCGAAACGCTTTCTCCGGTGGGGAGAGAAGTCTTAAAACGAATGTCGCACTTCGCTGTAACGGCCTTCATGCCCTGCAAATAAAGCCAGTTGGCCATGACATCATCCAACACGCTGAAAATAATACCGCCGTGTGTAATGCCATCGTAACCACAGTGCAACTCACCGGGGGTAAAGGTACTGACACATTCGTCGTCCTGTAGCCGGAACCTTAGCTGTAGTCCGCTGGCATTGCCGGGTCCGCACACAAAACAGCGGTTGGCATCACTGCTTATTGAATCCATTGTGTTCAGGCTCCGCTATTACATTTTTGTGGGTGGGTCAACAAGCAGCAGCTAACCCCTAAAAAGATAAAGCTTT
>JAPKEK010000668.1 GCA_028822125.1 Pseudomonadales bacterium
CCTGGCCAATGATAATGGGCCCAGCTCCAATGATCATCACACTGTTAATATCACTGCGTTTTGGCATCTAGGAAGCCCCCTCCATCAAAGCCATAAAATGATCAAACAGCGCCGCGGCATCATGTGGGCCTGGACTGGCTTCTGGATGCCCTTGAAAGCCAAAGGCCGGTTTATCGGTCAAACGCACCCCCTGAACAGTCTGGTCAAATAGTGATCGATGGGTTACTTCCACATTCGCTGGTAACTTATCATCATCTAAGCAGAAGCCATGATTCTGGCTGGTAATCAACACGGCGCCGCTCGTCATTTCTCGAACAGGATGATTAGCACCGTGATGGCCATTCTTCATCTTCTTAGTCTTCAGGCCTGCTGCAAGTCCTAGTAGTTGCATACCCAGGCAGATACCGAACACTGGAATATTTCTTTCCAGGATCTCCCGGATAGCATTGATGGCATAATCACAGGGCTCCGGATCACCCGGTCCATTCGACAGAAACACGCCGTCGGGTTTCAATGCCAGAACCTCCTGAGCACTGGTTGTGGCAGGCACTACTGTCACCGAACAACCTCTGTCAACCAGCATTCGTAGAATATTGAGTTTCACGCCATAGTCGAAGGCAATGACTCGGAAGCGCTCTGGCATTGCCTGATTTTCCACATTTCCCAATTCCCAGGTCCCTTCTTGAAAGGGATATGCAGTCTGGGTCGACACCTGCTTTGCCAGATCCATTCCTTTAAGGCCGGAAAACTCTCTGGCCATTTTTAGAGCGCGCGCTATATGATCTGATGTGATATCTGCCGCTGCCAGAATACAGGCATTCTGCGAGCCCTGGTTGCGAAGCAGGCGAGTCAGTTGCCGGGTATCTATTTCTGCTATTGCAACGGTGTTGTTCCTGACCAAAAACTGCTCGAGACTCTCCGTGCTGCGCCAGTTACTGGCGATCAGGGGCAGATCCCTGATAACCAGCCCCGATGCCCAGACTGAATCAGACTCGTTATCTTCAGGATTACAACCAGTATTGCCGATGTGAGGATGCGTCAGGGTGACGATCTGACGGCAATAAGAAGGGTCCGTCAGGATTTCCTGATAGCCCGTCATTGCTGTGTTGAAAACCACCTCGCCTACAGCTGTAGCCATAGATCCAATCGCGATACCTTCAAAAATATCACCGCTGGCTAACACTAGAATTGCTTTCGCTACCAATTAACTACTCCAATGCGATAACTTCTGATTGATCCAAAAAAAAGCGAGATGGCCTTGGCCGTCTCGCTTTTTGCTGATTCGAATTGCAGTATCATACTGCGGCAGTATTCTAATTGAGACAGCCCTTTGATGCCAGTAGGTTTCGCTTTTTTTTACTTGAACTGATCCAGATTCAAAACATCAGTCATTGAGTAAACACCCTTGGGCTGACCGCTTAACCATTGGCAGGCTCGCAAGGCTCCTTCGGCAAAATTCTGCCTGCTCTGGGCTTGGTGACTGATTTCTATTCGCTCACCAGGTGTCGCAAAAATGACAGTATGTTCACCAACAACACTACCCCCCCTCAAGGCGTGCATGCCAATTTCTCCCACTTGCCGTTTATTGACATCAGAATGTCTCCCATAGACTGCTGTCTCAGACAAGCTTGTACCGCGCACTTTCGCTACCAATTCACCTAGTGTAAGCGCAGTCCCCGAAGGCGCGTCAATTTTCTGATTGTGGTGCATCTCAACAATCTCTACTTCAGCTGCAGGTCCTAATATCCTGGCTGCAATTTCAACAAGTTTAAACGTTGCGTTGACCCCTATGGCAAAATTGCTGGCAATCACCAGGGCAACCTTATCGGAGGAAAGATCAATTATTTCCCGCTCTAGCTCCGTGAAACCGGTTGTGCCAATAATCAACCCTTTAGAATTGTCTGTACAGACCTGCAGATGTCCCAGAGTTGCCTGGGGGCGCGTGAAGTCAATAACCAAATCAAAATCATCGATAACCGCTGACAGACAACCACTGATAGCGACGTCGAGATTACCCACGCCAATCAGCTCACCTACATCCCTAT
>JAPKEK010000669.1 GCA_028822125.1 Pseudomonadales bacterium
CACGTCGGCGCATCGTCTGCCGATTTGAGGCTGGTGGTTGACCTGGATTATCAGGTGGGTCAGATTGCTGGTAAGCGCTGAGTACCAGGCGCTAATCTAAACAGTCATCAATGTGCATTGATCTATACAGCGCCGGGCGGGTTTGGGTGACCCGGTTTTCGGATCATGGGACGGCTAGCACCGCTTGCCCGGGAAGCAGGAATGGCCCGTCTACACACAGCCGTTGGCCATCCGGTGTTGCGCAGGCACCACAGATGCCCACGCCACATTTCGTTAGATAATCTATGGAGCTGAAAATCTGCTCATTCGAACAGAATTCCCGCTGCAATTTTATCGCTGCATGGACCATCGGTTCCGGGCCACAGTTGTAGAATATGATTCTCGAGTGTTCTGCCTCGGTCATGCAGCGCAGCCTTGTTCTAAGCAATTCTGTTACCGTGCCTGAATAACCCCGCGACCCATCATCGGTGGCTATGTGCACGGTCGCAATGTTCTCGCATTCATCTATGAAATAGAGCCTCTCTGCGGTTCTTGCGCCGGTAAAAATTTCAGCGTTATCTGCGTCTCTGGCAATCTGGTAAACCGCAGCCAGACCGGTGCCGCCGGCCACCGCCATGATGTGAGCATTTTCCGGGATGGCTGCGGCTTTGCCGTGAGGCCCCCGGATATAGACTTCACTGCCGGGTTCAAGCGCCATCAGTTGGTGAGTAAAAGTCCCGACATCAATAGAGACCAGCCTGAACGGATCATCTGTGAGAGCAGAAAAAGGCTTCTCACCTACACCTGGAATCCAGACAAAGAAGAATTCACCCGGTTTTACGCTGATACTTTCTGCAAAAGTCAGCAGCGCTATATCATTGCAGACGGTTTCATTTTTAATCAGCGTCACTGGCCTGAATCCCATGTCCAGCCGATATTGGATACGGCGCTCTGCCTGGTTCATGTGATCCGTCTGATCGAGCTGAAGGTCATTGAAATAAGATTTCACCTGATCCGTGGTCATACCCGTTAAGGCTGAGCCAATACCGACTATATCGGATCCTGCATCAAGCATTGCAGCAACATCACCAGCTGAACTGATACCACCACAGCCAATGATCGGCAGATCACTGGCCTGACGGATTTCGCTGATACATTTCAAGGCGATAGCCAGGATACCCTTTCCTGATAATCCACCGGAGCCATTGCTAAGTACCGGATGGCCAAACGAAGTTGAATGGCCGGGGCCTACCGTGTTGATGGCACACAGGCCATCGGCACCAGCTCGCTGAGCTGCTAAGGCAATGCTGGCTATATCGTCTGTATTGGGGGTTAATTTAGGAATGACGGGTATGCTTACGGCGGCCTTGACGGCCGAAACTATCTCATAAACCAGATCCGGGTCCTGGCCCATGGCCATACCGTAGCCCGTAGCATGAGGGCAGGATAGGTTGAGTTCCAGGCCATCAGAACAGGGCGCCATTATCCGGGCAACCGCAACAAATTCTTCTACGCTGCCACCGAAAATAGAGGTGAGCAGGAAGCGATCTTCGGGAATTGACAGTTCGGATAACACGGTTGCCGATGCGATTGCGCCTGGGTTGGTTAAGCCCACAGCGTTAACAAAACAGCCGGGGGCATATTGACTATAGATGGGTTCACGGTTGCCTAGACGGGGTTCTAATCCAATACTTTTAGTTGTCAGCACACCAATCTGGGGAACTTCATTCAGGAAATATTGCATAATAGAAGGTGCTGTGGTCACGATACCCGAAGGAATTGTGAAGCGCCCGGAAAGTGTTTTGCCAAGAAATGGGTAAGTCAATGAAGCGTCTCGCTAGTTTTGCACGATGAGGCCGTGGTTGTGGACAAATTATACGGGGCTTGGCAGGGTTTATACAAATGCGTTGCAGTATATTGAGATAAGTCTATATCACCAAGGGTAACGGCCTCGTAATAATTATGTTTTGTATTGCAATAGGAGCAGGGAACCATGAAAGAATTGTATCGAGGTATTTTGTGCCTGTTTTTGATAGGGGGAGCGGGATTGTCTGAGGCTTTGGA
>JAPKEK010000670.1 GCA_028822125.1 Pseudomonadales bacterium
CAGGAGAGTACGTACCGAGTGGACTAATGGTCCTGACACGGCTAACGGCGCCTATGGTATCTACCCTGTCCAGACTGAAAACACTTTGATCGATGGCGTTGTCGCAATTGCTGCCTCAGATGCTGGCATCTATGTTGGCCAGTCTCGAAACGTTATCGTGAGGAATTCTCGAGCTGAATACAACGTCGCCGGTATTGAGATAGAGAACACCCAGGATGCCGACGTTTTCGATAATATTGCGATGCATAATACCGGCGGTATCCTGGTTTTTAATATGCCGAATCTTACCCAGGAAGGTGCCCGAACACGTATATTCAGGAATCAGGTAATCGGTAATAATACGGCCAATTTCGCTTTAGCTGGCGGTGCTGTGGCAGGATTACCAGCAGGGTCAGGCATATCCGTAAATTCCAATGATGATGTTGAAATTTTTGACAATGATATCCGCGATAACAATACTGCCCATATCATAATCTCCAGCGTATTCTCCACGAATTATTCCAGTCGTGAGACTGCTAGCAGTTTTGACCCCTATCCCGAGCGCATATTCATTCATGATAATCGTTATTCTGGTGGTGGAACTGCCCCTGGTACCAAGGCCCTGGCTGATTTGAAAGTGGCCATGTTCGGCCCAGAAGGGCACTTTCCCAATATAATCTGGGATGGGTTTTTGAATCCTGACACGGCGGTAGATGGATACCTGCCCCAGGCGCAGAATTTCTGTGTAGCCAATGAACCAGAAACCACGCTGTTGAATGTTGATGGTCCATCTGCTTATGCAAACCCCAGCGTGGAACAAGCTCGCTATCAATGTGCTCATGAGCCACTTCAGGCGGTTGTTCTGAATCTGTAATTCAGTTGATCAGTAGCTTCGAGGTAATTGATGATTAAGTCAGGAACGCAATGGTTTGCCGGTTTGATACTCTTGCTGCAGTTGGGCTGTGCCGAGCAATCGGCTGTCAACAGTGTGTTTTTTGCTGACGAAAACCCTGTAAAGCTGTCGACTTGGCGGGTCCTGCTACAAGAGCGTTCAGTGCTGCGGACAGCGGATGATGTCCAGCCCTATTTTCTGGCCAGCAGCCTTTTTACTGATTACGCGCAGAAACTGCGTACCATAACGCTGCCGCAAGGGCATAGCATAGCAGTGACAGCAGAAGGGAAAATGCAGTTTCCTTTCGGTACCATCATCAGTAAAACGTTTTATTACTCAAAGTTGGAATCCAGTGCCGGTGTCGTAAATGGGTTTGTAAAGGTTGCTGAAAACTTCGATGGGGTATCTGAAAACAAGGCAGAATTGGATCTTGACCGAGTGTTTCTAGTGGAAACTCGATTGTTGGTACGGCGCACAGACGGCTGGCATGGATTGCCTTATGTCTGGGATAAAGATCAGAAGGATGCAACCCTGCGCATCGCCGGTACCCTGCTGCCCGTAAAGCTTCAAACTGCTGGGCAGGTACAGTCATTTGTTTACGTCGTACCCAATCAGAACCAGTGCGCGGGTTGTCATGCGCTGGATCACGCCAGTAAACAGCTTGAACCTATTGGTCCGCATGCCAGGCATGTCAACAGGCGCTATCCAGGATCAGCAGACAATCAGTTATCCCGATGGCACATACGGGGTTGGCTTAGCGAGGCAGCTTATCAGACGGCGCTTTCCTATCCTAGAAACCAGGACTGGCAGGATGAATCTGTGCCCCTGACAACCAGGGCCAGATCTTATCTAGATATCAATTGCGGGCATTGCCATAGTAAAACCGGTCCGGCCGATACCTCCGGATTATTCCTTGAAGCGTCGGTGACCGATCCGCTGCGCTGGGGGTTGTGTAAACCGCCAGTTGCAGCCGGGCAAGGGACTGGCGGGAATCAGTTTTCGGTGGTACCCGGGCAACCGGAAGCCTCTATTTTGGCTTATCGCATGACCAGCCTTGACCCAGGTGTCATGATGCCCGAACTGGGTAGAGGCTTAGTTCATCAGGAAGGTCTGAGCCTGGTCCAGGATTGGATACGAAGTATGCCCGGAGAATGTGCTTCTCGCTCCGT
>JAPKEK010000671.1 GCA_028822125.1 Pseudomonadales bacterium
GACCGACCACCTGCTTTGGCATCATGCAGCGCATACTGTCGACCTGTTTCAGTATCAGGTTGGCAGTAAGGTGGTGCAGGCCCATGCGGTTCAGGGGCCGATTCACCCGGAGTTGGGAATTTCGATGGATATGTCCATCCAGCTAAAAGCAGCCAATGGTTCTATTTGCACGTTGTCGCTGTCTTTTAATAATGAAGGGCCGTTGGGTACGTTCTTCAGGTACATCTGTGACAACGGTACTTATATCGCTCGATACGATGACCTGGTCACAGGTAGCGAAGAGGCTGTGGATGTGACCAAAGTCGATGTTTCAGTGAATGGCATTGAGTTACAGGACCGGGAATTTTTTGCGGCGATCAGCGAAGGCCGGGAGCCGAATTCAAGTATTGCCCAGGTTCTACCCTGCTATGAAGTGTTGCATCAACTAGAGCAGGAACTGGCGAGTGAATCATGATTTGAGGAGAAGCTTGAGTTCGTAGAAACGAGGCTTTGAAGCCGTTCAGGCGCTGCTGATCATGCTGGGGCTGCCTGCCAAATTTATGCGTAATTGCCAGGTGATGGCGGCGTCAGAGCTAACCTTAATGATCAGCGAAGAATTATTTTCCACAAGCTTAGTCCACAGGGTCAGATCGGCTTACTGGTAATGGAATATTTTCTGTATCCAAGCGACAGTCGAGCACATCACTGGCGGTCAGCAGAACTAAGAATCTCGTCTGGTGTCATCACCGTGCCTTTACTCACCACCAGTGCTATGGCTTTCGTATGTTTGATATTTTTGAGTGGATCATGTTCCAGCAGCACCAGATCAGCTTTCATACCTTTGGCTATCTGACCCATACTGTGTTCAATGGAAAAGTACTTGGCGGGTTCGATAGTCGCTGCAGCAATTGCTTGAAGCGGTGTAAGGCCAGCCAGTACTAACATCTCAAGTTCAGAATGTAGAGAATATCCAGGTACTGAAAGACGGATAGGTGTATCTGTCCCCGCCCCTATTGGTACACCTTGTTGATGCATTTTACCGGTCAGGAATAGACTCCATTCTGCAAAACGCGTATCGCTTTCTTCTGCTTTCTCCAGTGTGTCTGCGATTGCCTGCCATCGCAGTGACATGCCATCGGGGATTCTACTGAGGGCCTGCTGCCAGTCGTCTCGGCTGAAAGGGGGGTATTTCTGCAGCGCATTCAGTCTGAGGGTGGGCACCTGGAGGGTTTTTGTGAGTTTGGCCAGCACCTCGGTGCACCGGTCTTCATCATAAGCCGTAATTGCGGGTAATCGCTGTGCTTTGTGTAACGCGGATCTCACTTCATATCCAGGCAGCCCCTGTGGATTTTTGAGGGCCAGTAAGCGCTGCCTGTGAAGCTCATCGGCGTTAGTCGCACAATCAAGTTCAATATTGCGCAGATGTTCGATTGAATCCACTTCCGGACCTGCAATTGAAGCGAGCATTGATAATGGCACGTGCGAATCAATTGGCATATCAAGGGCTCGAGCGACCGCAACCATCTCAAAAAATACTTCTTCAGAAACCAGCTCGTATATTTTGATAAAACTGGCGCCTGCTGCCTTGAGTGTTTCGATGGTGGTTCTTGCCTGCTGCTTGGTTGCATTTTGAACACCTATTTCCGGTCGTGATTTTCCGTCATAGACAACATCAGAACCGTCGAGTAACGGACCTGCAAAAAATACCCTTGGCGCTATGGCCTCCGGCTTCTGCATTTTCTGTACTACTGGTACGATGTCCCGCAGCAATCCACCGGTATCTCGAACGCTGGTAATTCCGTAAGCTAAAAACAGTCGTGGCATTAGTGCGATCAGTTCAGGTTCATAGGTCAGGTGAACATGGAAATCCCACAACCCCGGAATCAGGAACTTACCTGTTCCGTCGATGATGTGGTGGTTAACTGGGTTTTTTACAGTCGGCTCAATAGCGGTAATTTCGTCTCCGGAGAAAATCACAGTCTGATTGTGGCGTACTCCATTAATAGCATCTATGACGGTCACATCAGTAATAGCGGTAGCTGACCAGGATACAGGCC
>JAPKEK010000044.1 GCA_028822125.1 Pseudomonadales bacterium
TGTCCATATTTACCATCATTGGCCTGGCATCAAATCAGATGCTAAGAACGGCATTAGCTATTCATGACCAGGTTGAGGTCAGAAGCGCTGACTATCTCGCTCTGGTAAAGGCAATAACCGTGCTCGAAAGAGATATATCACAGTTTGTTCCCAGGGGAATTAGAGATGAGTTTGGTGATTATCAACCTGCCCTGGCAATAAACAATGGGGCCTTTTCGCTTGAGTTGACCCGAACCGGCTGGCGTAATCCTGTGGGGTTTCCCAGAAGCAGTCTACAACGAGTCGCCTACAGTCTTGCTGACCAGACCTTGAGCCGGCATTTCTGGCTGGTTTTAGATAGAGCGGAGGATTCTCAGTTTATAAGCCAGGAAATACTATCGGGTGTGATGGACTTTCAGATCAGTGTTATTGACGTTGACGGTAACAGGGAGGCTTTTTTTGAACAGGAAACCGATGGCAATGTTTTACCACTGGGCATTGAACTCAGGATTAGCACAGAACAGTTTGGTGACCTGCTGAGAGTCTATGATTTACCGGAAACGATCCAGGCGATGAACCAGGTTCCTGTTGAAAATCCGGATTCTGAAGATGCTGAGCCGTTACCAGAACCGGCAGATGCTCAACCACCAAACACCCGGCGGCCAGAGGTGTCGGGATGACACGGCTTGTTTCGAGACCTCACGCAAATGCAGGGGTGGCATTAATTACAGTTCTATTGGTGGTGGTGATCGCCACCGTATTGGGCATTTCAACGGCAAAAAAACAGCGCATGACGATCCAAAGCTCCAGCCATTTTTTTACCCGTGCCCAGGCAAGATATTTTGCCCTTGGCGGAGAGGAATTCGCCCGTCAGATACTGCACAAAGATTTTGTTACTCAACCGCAATGGGATTCCCTCGACGAACCCTGGGCCGAACCCAATATGTTCTTTGAATTTGAAGGCGGCGATATAAATCTGAATATCATCGACCTTCAGGGTCGGTTAAATGTTAACGGCCTGATAGGCAAAGGGCAGAAGGTGATTCAGTCCAGAGCCAGAATCAGTCTGTTAACCAGTCAACTGGGTGCGGACCCAGCCTGGTTGGACAAACTAGTCGACTGGAGTGATATTGATACTGCGGCCAGCCCACTGGGGGCAGAGGATTATGATTATCTGGGGCTTACGCCAGCTTACAGAACCAGTAGCCAGCCTTTAGCCGATCTTTCTGAGCTGAGGTTATTGCTGGGCTTCTCTAACGAGGCTTTCTTCAGTCTCAAGGATCATCTTGCGGTTCTCCCTGATGCCTATAGTGATTTGAACGTGAATACCTGTTCGGGTTTGGTCCTGCAGACCCTGGCCACTGGCCTCAGCCTTGAACAGGCCGATTCAATACTGGCTACTAGAACAACCCAGGGCGCCTTTGTATCCGTTGAGGCTTTTCTGCAACAGCCTGAATTGGCCGGGTTGGGGGTAAAACAAGAAGGTCTTAGTGTACAATCAAGGTTTTTTGAGGTGAAGGTCCGGGCCAGATTCGAAGATCAGATTGCTTATTTAACGAGCATCCTGCATCGTGATCCAGTGACCGGTGCTATAGCCGTCGTGGGTAGGAATAGCGGTGAGAAATTCTTAATGGGTACTGGCATCACGCAACCGGTAGAGAACAGTGATGGTTGAAAATCTAACAGTCCGATTCTTCCCTGATTCAGTGGACTGGATCTTCCAGGATAAGAATGGCAGATGCCTGTCCTCTGGCAAAGGACAACTTGAAGAGATATCTGTAGATCAGCCGTTAGAAGAGGTTTCGTTTAAGGTAAGCGGTATACTCGCAGGAGAACAGGTTCTACTGACCTCTATTACGGTTCCCTCCAAGCCTACCCGGCAGATTATTCAGGCAGTGCCCTATTTGGCAGAAGAACAACTTGCCAGTGATGTCGAAGATTGTTTCTTTGCGATAGGAAAAAGAACGGGCGATGAATTAAATATTGCGGTGGTAGATCGGGCATGGTTTGAAAGCATTCTGGACTCGCTTAAAGCGGTCAATTTGTCTCCTCTGGTCATGGCTGTTGAGACTGACCTGTTGAGCTTGCCTGATCAGAGCGCTATTTATATCGATGCTGAAAGGGCTCACTTGCTGCTATCTGCTCGAAAAGGCTTAAGCACAGAAATAGATCAGCTTAGTCAGTTGGTCACATTAACCTCGTCTGAATTAACCGAAACCGTGAGCGTTGTTCGGTTTGCCGATGATCACCCAAAAGTAGAGCTTGTGCTTGATGAAATCGCAACGCTGGATACTTTGAACCTGGTTCACGAGAGTCAGCCGGGCAGTTGCCTTGAATATATGGCTAATCGCATTAATTCAAGCAGCCTCGATATGCTCCAGGGTCCGTATGCAGTACGTAAAAAGCAAAACGGGTCTGGCAGTTGGCTTAAGACTGTCGTGTGGGCAGCGATGGGTGTGTTGCTATTTCAGTTCTGTTTGATGTTGGCTGAAGGCATTTACATCAATAATCAGGCCGAGGCGCTTGCGATTGAAAGTGAAAAGCTGTACCGCTCGGTATATCCCAATGATAAGAATATCAGTAATATGCGTCGCCGTTGGAATGGCCATTTAGGGCAGGTTAAACCATTTGCAAAAACAGGTTTTATAGCATTATTAAGTCAGGCCGCAGCACCCATCAGAGCCAATGGTCTGGAGATTCAGAACATTAACTATAACGAAAGCCGTGGGGATCTGGTTTTTCAGTTAGAAGCGCAGCGTAGTGAACAATTGATGCTCTACGTCGAGCGCCTGTCTGATCAAGGCATGGATGCTGAAATAGGTACTATTTCCCAGGATGATGGCAGGGTTAGGGGCAGTATACGCATTCGCCCGGGTGGGGGTAGAAAGTGAAGGACCGGTGGCTGACTCCGCTTCTGGGAAAATACTATACATTACCTGGGCGCGATCGAGGCATGATAACGGTGCTGACTGTTTTCCTGACAGTAGTCCTTATTTATTTGCTGGTTTGGACTCCAATGGATGATTATCGGCAGCGAGGCCTGGAGGATCGCAATCGAAATCTGGAATTGCTTGAAATGATGCGCCGAACCGAAACCCAGGCACGCCAGAATACGACCTCCAAACGCCCCAGCACGACCGGCAAGAGTCTACTTTCCATCGTCTCCAGAGAGGCTCAGCGCCTGAATATAAAAGCAAACAGACTGCAGCCAGAAGGCCAGAATGCCGTGAGCCTGTGGTTCGATAACATACCGTTTAGTGACTTGCTTGGTCTTTTAGAAAAAGTGCAGTCCGAGCATGGTGTTTCAGTGGAGCAAATTGTAATTGACCGTGGTGAAAATGGAGGTTCCGTCAGGGCAAGGCTGGTTCTTAAATCTTAATTGTACAGGGAACCTGAAGTAGACACGTTACCTGCAATTTCCTGCTCAAAATGCCTTCTCGATCTGGCCATCACTTTCTGATGCCAGTAAACAGCAAATACGCCCACCAGAATGTTTGCCAATGCGGTTGCTGCAAATACACCGACATAGCCGTACAGGTAACTACCGACAAGGGCGAGCGGGACGTAGACGATCAACAGTCTGGCGATGGATAAAATCAGGGCTGGCATGGGTTGCCTGAGCGCGTTGAAAGCATGGTTGGCGACCGTAATCAATCCCATGAAACCAATAGAGATCGGGATAATATGCAGGAAGCTTACGGCAGTATCCATAAGGTCGGGATCATCATTAATACTGCTAACGAAAAAGCTCGCACCAAACCACAAGACAATAGCTGCGATCAGTCCCCAGATAATACAGGCGGTATAGCAGATTGTCAGAGCTTGCTGGACTCTATCGAACTGTCGAGCTCCCCAGTTCTGTCCGACCAGAGGTACTACACTGGTGCTAATGCCAATGACAACCATTCCAGCTACAGCTTCTATTCTACTTGCTACGCCAAAACCAGCGACGATGTCCGTGCCGAATTGTGACAGCATCCAGGTGGCAAATGCGGTTGACAAGGGTTGGATAAGGTTTGTGGCAGCGGCCGGAATGCCCACCATGAGGATATGAGAGCTGGACTGATAAAAGTCCTGCAAAGAAGCATGCAGCAGAGCCTCTTTAATCAGATACCAGTAGGCTGCTAACAGCAGTTGCAACAGTGAGCCGATGACAAAGGCCCAGGCGGCCCCCATGAGCCCCAGGGCTGGAATACCCAACCAGCCAAATATGAGAAATGGGCCGACAATGACCTGAACTAGGGGTGCTGATGCCATGATGAAACCCGGATAGGTGGCATTGCCAAATGATCTGATCAAACCGTTAGAGACCATGGCAATGCCCATACAGGGAAATCCAATGAACCAGATATGTGAATAGTTAACCGCTAATGACAGAACGGTGCTTTGGGCACCTAGCCCACGAAAAACAGTCTCAGCAGCCAAATAGCCTGCGATTGAAATGGAGCAGGTAAACATCAGCACCAGGATGTAGCAGTGAGTGATGGTGCGGGCTGTTTTATCTCGGTTGGATTCGCCCATTGCCTGCGCAATAATGGTCGACGCACCAATTCCGATACCTCGGGTGAGCGCATTCAAGGCCATCGTTATAGGGAACATATAAGTTATTGCTGCCAGTTGCTGCGTACCTAGCTGACCTACATAGACCAGCTCCACAAGCTGGCCCAGGGTCATCGCCAGGAAACCGAAGATCATCACCGTAGACAGATGAGCTACATGTCTTGCTATAGGCCCCCTGGTATAGGTAGCGTGTCTGGCAGGGTTGTTTTTAGCCACTTCTATTTGCAACCTAAATGCACTCAAAACTACTATAACGGATATTAACGACCCGGCAGATCTTTTTGAGTACGCTTGTAGTATATGCTTTGAGTTTTAGCTTCCTTGCTGTAGTGAAAATAACAAAAGTGTAGTTAGTAGAAGTGCAGTTAACAGAAGTACAGCTAATAGAAGCTCAGATAAGAGAAGTACAGGTAATAGGATAGCGGAGCTATTTATGCGTATTTTGATCACAGGTGCAAGTCGTGGTATTGGCAGGGCATTGGTTAAACACTATGTTAAGACGGGTCACGAAGTCTGGGCAGGCTGTCGTAACCCGGAAGTATGGCAAGCCCCGGTAACAGCGCATCTTCACTCACTTAAGCTCGACGTCAGTAATCTGGAGATGATCCAGCAGGCAGCAGCGGGCATCGAGTCAGGTCTGGACTTGATAATCAATAATGCGGGTGTGGCTGGCGGCCGTGAACAGCCTTTTGGACTTTTGGATTACGATGCCTGGCAAGAAGCATTCGCCGTTAATACCCTCGGCCCGGTGAGAATAGCAGAAGCTTTCCTGGACCACCTTTCCAAATCCCAGCAGGGGAGGTTTGTCACTGTATCCAGCCAAATGGCATCAATGAGTAAACCCGGGAGAGGAGCCTACGGGTATCGATCAACCAAAGCAGCGGTCAATAAGGTGATGCAACTGTTAACTGAGGACATGAAAAATTATTCAATTGCCTGTCTGACACTGCATCCTGGCTGGGTTCGCACCGATATGGGTGGAAGTCGAGCGGATATCAGCGTCGAACAAAGCGTCATAGGTATGTGTCAGGTCATTGAAAACCTGAATATGGCGAACACTGGAAGTTTTAGAACCTGGCAAGGTGATGTTCACCCCTGGTAGGTCTATCAATGCTGTGATGGGTGGTCTTGCCTGTGTTGTCTTAATGAAAATCTCGAGATTTTAGCGAAAAATTTTCAAGTAATCCGCTGTAGTCCTGAATAGTTCCAGCAACTACGTGGATAACAGATGCTTGCCTCTCGATGATCCCTTTTATTTTCAATAGCCGACCTCGTAATACGGCGGCCCGAAAGCGTTCCAGCATGTTGCTCCATATCACGATATTGATGTTGTTTGTTTCATCTTCGAGTGTCAGGAAGATCACGCCAGTCGCAGTCGAGGGCCTTTGCCTGCCAGTGACCAGCCCGGCAACTTGGACAAACCGACCATGTTGAATAAGTGCTAGTTCTGAGGCTTTTTTACAGTATTTAAGGTTATTTTCCTGCTCCCTGAGAATGGCCATAGGGTGCCGTCCTAAACTCAGGCCGAGGCTTTCATAATCAGCGCGCAGGTCAGCTGTTTCTGGCGGTGCTTTTAGATTAACGTGGTCCTGCCGTTCGGTAACAAGGGAGGCTTCAAGCAATGGTGGCCGAGGTATGATTCCGGTTGCCTGCCAATGGCTCTGATAACGATTCCCGGATAAGGATTTAAATGCACCTGCTTCAACAAGACGGCCCATTTCTCCCTGATCGAGGTGGGCCTTCGCCGCTATATCTGACAGGCTTTTAATGGTGTGTATTTTTCGGGCTTCCACAATACGAAGCGCAGTGGTTGCCCTTAAACCCTTTATCCGCTCTAAACCCAGGCGGATAGCCGGCTGCCTAGCATGACGTTGGATGCTTGACCGGGGGACTGCCTTTTTAGCGTATTCCAGTGAACAGTCCCAGTGGCTATGCAGGATATCCACTGGACGGACTTCAATATGGTGGCGGGTGGCATCCTGCACCAGCTGTGATGGGCTGTAAAACCCCATGGGCTGGCTGTTTAATAAGCCGCAATAGAAAGCCGCCGGGTGGTGACATTTTAGCCATGCTGAAAAATAAACTAAAAGCGCAAAGCTGGCTGCATGAGATTCTGGAAAACCATAATCACCGAAGCCTTTGATTTGTTCGAATATCCGCTCGGCAAAGTGCTGGTCGTGACCCCGGTCGAGCATCCCATTAATTAGTTTATTTTGGAAATGTTCGAGCCCCCCTTTTCTTTTCCAGGCAGCCATTGCCCTGCGTAGTTGATCGGCCTCACCGGGAGTGAAACCAGCGGCGACTACAGCGAGTTTAATGACCTGTTCCTGGAAAATGGGAACCCCGAGGGTGCGTTCCAAGACCGCCTTTACCGCATCATTTGCATAGCTGACGGCTTCGTCGCCATTGCGTCTTTTTAAATAGGGATGAACCATTTTGCCCTGGATGGGGCCGGGCCTGACGATGGCGACCTGGATCACCAGGTCATAGAATTTTGTAGGCTTCAGTCTTGGTAACATGGCTATCTGGGCTCGTGATTCAACCTGAAAGACGCCGATGCTATCTCCCTGTTGGAGCATTTGATAAGTCAACGGGTCTTCGGCAGGAATATCAGCCAGCGTGAGCGTTGATCCCTGTTGCTGATTGATCAGGTCAAGGGATTTTCTGATGGAGGAGAGCATGCCCAGTGCTAGCACATCAATTTTAAGCAGGCCAAGCGCTTCAAGGTCATCTTTATCCCATTGGATAATGGTTCGTTCCGGCATGGCTGCATTTTCAAGAGGAACCAGCTGGGATAGCGGGCCGCTGGAAATAACGAAGCCACCGACATGCTGTGATAAGTGTCTTGGGAAGCCGAGGATCTGCTGAATTAGCTCGGCAAATTGATTGACAACTCTATTGCGAGAGCTGATCCCGGCTTCTTCAAATCGTTCCAGTAACGAGGTTTTTTTGTCCCACCAGGATACAGTTTTGGCTAACTTATCAATCAGGTGGGTATCTAACCCCATGGCTTTGCCCACATCTCTGATAGCACTTTTGGGCCTGTAGGTGATCACTGTCGCTGCCAGGGCTGCACGGTGCCGACCGTATTTTTTATAAATATACTGAATGACTTCTTCCCGTCTTTCGTGTTCGAAGTCAACGTCGATATCAGGGGGTTCATTGCGTTCTTTGGAGATAAAACGCTCAAATAACAAATTAATTTTTGCAGGGTTTACTTCAGTGATTCCCAGGCAGTAACAAACGGCACTATTAGCAGCTGATCCTCTTCCCTGGCAAAGGATACCCTGGGTTTTTGCAAACTGGACAATATCAAATACGGTGAGGAAGTAGTATTCGTAGTGTAGCGACGCTATTAATTGTAATTCTTTGTCAATTTGTAATTGAACTGTTGCCTGTATTCCCCCGGGCCAACGTTTTAGCGCGCCGGCCCGAGTTAACTGGAGAAGATGCTGCGTTGCTGTTTTGCCTTCAGGGACCAGTTCTTCCGGGTATTCATAGCGAAGCTCATCTAAAGAAAAATGGCACTGGTTAATTATGGTTAGCGTATTTTCCAATAGGGATGGAGGATAAAGTCGTTGTATGGCAGAGATAGTACGGAGGTGCTTTTCATTATTTTTTTGCAGTAGGCGCCCTGCCATTTTGATAGATACACCTAGTTTGATGGCAGTTAAAGTATCGAGTAATGGCTTTCTGTCGGGACTGTGCATGTGAACATCACCACAGGCTAGCATGGGTAGGGAGATGTCTTTGGCTAAATCGAGAATGCGCTGCTTGGTTTTTAAATCCTGGCCATCGAGAAAAATTTCCAGGCCAAGCCAGAGGCGTTCGGGGAACCACGCTTTGAGGGTATTCCCATAGGTGCGATTTTTGTCCTGGTCCGTAGCAGGCAGCCAGATAATGATAATCTGGTCCGTTGCAGCCTGCAGGTCTTTTAACCACAGGGTGTAGTAACCCTTATCTGCTCGGCGCCTGGCTCGACTGATAAGGCTGCAAATTTGCCCGTAACCAGTACGATTCCGCGCTAGCATGACAATTTTGATATCTTCTTCGAGGGTGAATTCACTGCCAATAATTAGTTTTAAACCGCAGTTTTTAGCTTTGTTATGGGCCTTGACGATGCCAGCCATTGAGCATTCGTCGGTAATTGCCAGTGCCTGATAGCCGAGAGCTGCAGCCTGCTGAACTAATTCTTCAGGATGGGATGCGCCTCTTAAGAAAGAGTAGTTAGTAATGCAATGCAGTTCGGCATATTTAGGGTTAAATGCCTGTTCTGCAGCTGACTTTTCAGTGAAAGAGGGGTTAGGGCGATTCATCCTGGGTCATTTAAAGAAAATTATTTAACAAAGAAAATTACTTAACAAAGAAAATTACGTAATAAATAAAATTACTTAACGAGGAATACGCAACATTAAATAATACTGTATATTTATACAGTATATGGAAATAACTGTTATTTCAAGCTCCCTCAAGAAGATATCAGCGGCGGTATACTCAATATATGAAATAGCTATGTCTTATCCACAATAGGGGTGTTTCAGCGATAGCTTTCCAGAATAGAAAAGCTTGATGGGCTAGACTGTCCTGGCAAATAAACTGGCAACTGCAACCGGAGCGATCATGGCAAAACTCTACTTTTATTACTCCTCCATGAATGCGGGGAAATCGACCTCCTTGCTACAGTCTAGTCATAATTACAGAGAGCGAGGTATGTCAACGCTATTGCTGTGCCCGAAACTGGATAATCGTTATGGTCAGGGCCGGATTACTTCTCGACTGGGTATAGAGGAAGAAGCCATTACGTTTGATCAGCATGAAGATTTGCTCCAGTTAGTGACTCGGCACCAAGATAGCCAGGCGATCCACTGTGTGATGATAGATGAGGCGCAGTTTCTGAAAAAGGAGCAGGTCTATCAGTTAGGGCGCGTCTGTGATGAAATCAATATTCCGGTACTGGCATATGGGCTGCGGACTGACTTTCAGGGTGAGTCCTTTGAGGGAAGCCAGTATCTGTTGAGTTGGGCGGACAATCTGAAAGAGCTTAAAGCCATCTGTCATTGTGGCAGCAAGGCAACAATGGTGTTGCGAATCGATGCAGATGGTCAGGTCGTGACCAGGGGCAAACAGGTGGAAATAGGGGGTAACGATCAGTATGTTTCGGTGTGCAGGAAACACTTCCACCAGAGTTACTCTAATAACAACTCGGCACGGTATTGAATCGTTTATAGGAATGGCAGAAATCCGCAATCATGGTTGAGCCGCCTTGTTGGCTGCAGCCCGGCGATGCGAACCGGAGATTACTGAAAAGAGCTGGAGACTGAAGTGACCAAGAACAGACAATGGTTGTTACGCGAACGCCCTGAGGGGATGATCAGTCAGGAACATTTTGAATGCGTTGAGGCTGAGGTGCCCGAACTTGGCCCTGGCG
>JAPKEK010000672.1 GCA_028822125.1 Pseudomonadales bacterium
GGCACCGATGGTTCTGTCGCCTATCTGTTTTCAAAAAAAGGCCAACTGCTGTTGGAATCCAGCGGTGCTGAAGAATCAATTATGGATATCGCCATTGAAGCCGGTGCAGAGGATGTCGACAGCGCTGAGGATGGATCCGTGGAGGTGATTACCAGTCCTGAAGATTTTCAGGAAATAAAAGAGATGTTTTTGCAAGCTGGTTTTAAAACTATAATGGCAGAGATTGCAATGCTGCCGCAAACCTATACCGATTTGACTGTGGAAAACTCCAATAAGCTCCTCATATTGCTCGAATTGCTGGAAGATATAGATGATGTCGCTAATATTTATACTAACGGTAATTTTATGGCCGAAACCCCCTAATGCGCTGCTAGCCTTTGTCGATGCAAAATTCGAACAGAACCGGAACAACTCAGCTATGTGCTAGACTTCGATCAGGTTAATCACGCCGGAAGCGGGCATGAGTATCATTCTAGGTATTGATCCTGGTTCTCGGGTAACAGGTTATGGGGTTCTCAGTAACCAGGGCGCCGAGTTGGAATATGTTGCCAGCGGCTGCATTAAGACCCATTTTCGTGGAGCAACGGCAGAGAGACTGGATGAAATATTCACGGGTGTGAGTGAACTGATCAGCGAATATCAGCCAGAACTGTTAGCAATCGAAAAAATATTCATGGCAAAAAGCGCGGATTCGGCACTGAAACTAGGTCAGGCAAGGGGCGTGGCTATTGTGGCTGCCAGTCACCAGGGTTTACCGGTATTTGAGTACGAGGCACGCAAGGTAAAGCAAGCAGTTGTAGGCAATGGCAATGCCACAAAAATCCAGGTTCAACATATGGTGACAGTGCAACTTGCTCTACAAGGTAAACCGCAGGAAGATGCTGCAGATGCATTAGCCATAGCACTGTGTCATGCCCATACCCAGTTTAATCTGCAAAGAACAAGCACAACAGGTATGGCGTTTCGTCGGGGTCGCTTGGTGGGGCCGAAAACATGATTGCAATGATTCAGGGTAAGTTATTAGATAAAACTGATCAGCAGATTGTTATTGATGTTTCTGGGTTGGGTTATGAGGTATCAGTACCCACTTCTACGCGGGTCAGTCTGGGTCCCATTGATAGTCTGGTTTCTCTGTACACGCATCTTGTGGTCAGGGAGGATGCTCAGATCTTATTTGGCTTTCTGGAAAAGCAGGACAGGGAATTATTTCGTGCCTTGATTCGGGTTAATAAAATAGGTCCTAAGCTGGCTGTGGCCATCCTTTCGGCGGTTGATGCGAGAGCCTTTATTAGTTGTATTCGACAGAATGATGTCAAGACCTTAAATGGTATATCAGGTGTTGGAAAGGTCATGGCGGAACGTCTTATTATGGAAATGAGGGATAAGTTTACGAATTGGCAGGTTGGGCTTGATGACAGTGTTGGCGTACCGACAAAATCAGATGGCCGGGCAGATGCTGAGGCGGCGATCGTTGGTCTGGGATTCAAACCCCAGGAGGCAGCTCGTGCGCTGGCACAAATCGAGGATGATAGTGACGATGTGCAAGTGCTTGTCAGGCAGGCATTGAAATTGCTGGCTTAACAGTCAGTTTATGGATCACTGATTTGGAGCGGAAAAGCATGAATTATTGGTGTGGGGGAGCAGAATCATGATTGAATCAGATCGTCTGGTTTCGCCTGCCTTGCAAGCGCCTGAGCCGCAACAAGATTGGGCCATAAGGCCGAAGCGATTGGATGACTATATTGGCCAGCCTCAGGTGTGTGAACAGATGACGGTGTTTATGCAGGCGGCCAAGGGTCGCCAGGAATCGCTGGATCATACTTTGATCTTCGGCCCTCCGGGTCTTGGCAAAACAACCCTGGCTAATATAATTGCCTCTGAAATGGGTGTTAAAATTAAGTCGACATCCGGTCCTGTCATGGAAAAAAAAGGTGACCTGGTAGCAGCATTAACTAACCTGGAAGCAGGTGACGTGCTGTTTATTGATGAAATCCATCGTCTAAATGCCGCTGTTGTGGAGATACTT
>JAPKEK010000673.1 GCA_028822125.1 Pseudomonadales bacterium
TCAACTTCGCGGGCAATCAGATGCGCCAGAACCTCCGTATCCGTTTCCGAGGAATATACAAAACCCTCTAAGCCCAGTTCAGCGCGCAGGACTTCATGGTTCTCAATGATGCCATTGTGGACCAGTGATACCTTACCGATAGAGGTATGCGGATGAGCATTGGCTTCGGTGGGCTTGCCATGGGTCGCCCAGCGGGTGTGGGCAATACCAATCGTTCCCTGGGGCTGAGCACCCTCACACTTATCTGCCAATGCCTTGACCTTGCCGCAACTTCTGAAGCGTATCAGTTCGCCCTGATCATCAAGCAGGGATAACCCGGCTGAATCATAACCGCGATACTCCAATCGCTGCAGGCCTTCCAACAATATACCGAACACATTACGACGCGTGACAGCGCCGACAATACCACACATAATTCAGTCTTCCTTTAAGGTCTTGGCAGGCTTGTGCCAGTTCGGTATATTCCTTTGCCGGCCCCGGCCTACCGCCAGATTATCAGCAGGTACATCAGTCGTAATGGTTGATCCGGCGGCAACAGTCACCCCTTCGGCCAGCGATACCGGTGCAACCAGGGCAGTATTTGAACCCACAAACACGTCATCCCCTATCTGCGTCTGCCATTTGCTCACACCATCGTAATTACAGGTAATGGTACCAGCGCCTATATTCACATTCTCGCCAATCATACTATCGCCCAGATAACTCAGGTGCGATGCCTTGCTGCCCTTGCCCAGTGTCGATTTCTTGACCTCGACAAAATTACCGACTGCCGCTTCATTATGCAGGTAGGCACCCGGCCTGAGTCGAGCAAACGGGCCAACACTGCAAGCTTCACTTACAACCGCCCCGTCGATAACCGAATTGGCTTTAATAATGGATGCAGCGCCAATCTGGCTGTCCTTGATAACACAGTTGGGACCAATGTTGACACCATCACCCAGGGTCACCTCGCCTTCGAATATCACGTTGATATCAACCCGGACATCTTTACCGAAACTCACCTGGCCACGCACATCAAATCTTGCCGGATCCACGATATGCATCCCCTGGGCCATAAATGCTGCCGCCTGGGACTGCTGATAAGATCGTTCCAGCTCGGCCAACTGAATAAAATCGTTAACGCCTGCCACTTCCATCCTGTCATCTGCCATAACTGTGTCTACCCTGTGATGCTGCCTTGCAGCTACAGCAATCATATCCGTTAAATAGTATTCCTGCTGCTTGTTTTGGTTATCCAGTTGACCCAGCCAGGGTTTGATGAGGCCAGCAGCACTGAGCATGACACCCGAATTAATTTCCTGAATCTGCCGGGTAACATCGTCGGCGTCTTTGTCTTCAACGATTGCCATGACCTCGCCCTTACCATTACGCTTGATCCGGCCATAACCGGTCGGATCGTCCAACTGCACACTCAGAACCACCAGGTCGGCCGGCGTAGCCAGCATCTTCTTTAAAGTATTCAGCCGGATCAAAGGTGCATCACCCAACATGATCAGCACCGGGCCCTCCCCGGAAAAAAATGGCGCAGCCTGCATGACCGCATGGCCAGTACCCAATCGGTCTGCCTGAACTACCCAGTTAATATTATCCCTGGTCGCATAGGCAGCCTGAAGTTCGGTATCGTCGGGTCCTACCACCACATGAATCTGATGCGGTTGCAACGCGTCAGCCGTGTCCAGAAGGTGTCCCAGCAAGGGTTTGCCAGCCAGAGGCTGGAGCACTTTCGGCGTGCTGGATCTCATCCGAGAGCCTTTGCCGGCAGCAAGGATACAGATATCAAGTGGTTTCACCATAACGCAGACTCTACCCTATTTACTGCCCGATTTTTAGCCTGCCCATACTATCATTTGTGTTGCCAGGCCAATAATAGCTTTCCATAAAAGATCCCAAAAAAGATTCCAGAAAAAAGACTGCAAAAAAAAACGGACTGAGCCGTTTTTTACAAAATCTAGTGTCTTAACAATAACTATTAAATGATCCCTGCTTTAACTACGGTTTTTATGCTCCCGATATTTGCGTACCGTGC
>JAPKEK010000674.1 GCA_028822125.1 Pseudomonadales bacterium
ATTCGTAGTTCGCGTATGTCCTGAATTTCAGCGGCTGAGGATGATATGCAGAAGATATTCTCATTTTGTAAAACGCTTGTAGCAGGTAGAGAATCCGGTATTTTGATGGGCATAGAAAGTCCGTAATTAAGCAAAAAATGGCACAAAAAAACCTACTCAGCGTTGGCTAAAGTAGGTTGAACTCTTTAGCAGTATTTCTTACGCGCCCGCAAGCTGATGTCAAATCGGCGCAGGCTAGAGTATACCCAAGTACCGGAGAAGTAGGTAGCAAAATTAGCGCTCTAAAGTCCTGCTGATGAAGTCAGCAGGACTGTCATGGTGTGCAGTTGACTATTTTGATCTTAAGGCCATTCGTCGACTGCATACTGCGCATGCAGTCGGCGCATACCTTTGAGCCAGCGATCATAGTCTTGACTTTTTCTCCGCATGTAGGTTTTCACCTCTGGGTGCGGTAATACCAGGAATTCCTCGACCTCTAGAGATTTAATTAAGGTATCGCAGAGGACCTCTGGCTCTATCATCCCATTGACAGAGGCAACCCCACCGCTACTGCCGGCCGTCATGGCCGTTCTTACTGCCTGAGGGCAAAGCACCGATACTTTCAGGCCCCTGTCACCATAGCTGATCGCCAGCCATTCTGAGAAAGCAACAGCAGCGTGCTTGGTTACGGCATACGGTGCTGAACCGATCTGGGAAAGAAGTCCGGCAGCAGAAGCTGTATTTAAGATGTAGCCATCCTGACGGGCGAGCATGCCCGGTAGTGCCGCACGGCATGCCCAGATGTGGGCCATGACGTTGATTTCCCATATTTTCTGCCAGTTTTCATTTGATGCTTCGGGGCCGCCCGAGAGGCCGATGCCAGCATTATTGCAGAGTAGGTCTATTTGTCCGAATTCTGCCTCTGCTGCTGCGATTAGGGCCTGGATATCCTGTTCCTTGGAGACATCTGAGGGGAAAGCGGTGGCACCGACTTCTTCAGCCACTTTTTCAAGGGCAGCGGCATTAATATCGGCAATCATTATTGCGCTGGCGCCTTCTTCCTTAAATCGTTGTGCCATGGCTCGGCCGATACCGCTTGCAGCGCCCGTGATTACGATATTTTTACCGGTTATATTCATATTGCTGCTTCTCCTGCCATAGTTATTCTTTTGTCCAAGTAATGAACTGACCTGCCCGTGCCAGTAGGCAACGATTCAAGGTCGTCCGCTTAAAGTTGACTACACAATGCTGCGCTTAGCCGGCCTGTTCAATTGCGCTACCAATAACGTTGAAAATCCGGGTGATTTCCTCTTCGCTGATAATCAAGGGGGGCGACAGGACCAGGGAATCGCCAATGTTGCGCACCCATACGCCATTTTCATAACAGTATCTGGCAGCATCTGTACCACGCTGCATCGGCTCACCCGCGCGTGGTGCCATTTCCACTGCCGCTAGTAAGGCAAAGCATCTTATATCGATGATTTTTTCCAGACCTTTCAGAGACAGAGCGCAGTCGAGCCAGTGTTCCTGGAGTTGTTTGGGTCTGTCAAACAGGGCTTCCTGTTCATAAATATCCAGCGTAGCCATACCTGCAGCACAAGCAACAGGATGCCCGGAATAGGTGTAGCCATGTGTTAACTCCACCCCTGGGATCTCACTATCCATAAAGGTATCGAAGATAGCATCGCTGACAAAAACGGCGCCCATGGGGACAGTGGCATTAGTGATACCTTTTGCGGTTGTCATAATATCGGGTACAACACCGAATCGCTCTGCCGCGGAACAGGCACCGATTCTGCCGAAACCTGTGATGACTTCATCAAATATCAGTAAAATGCCGTGCTCGGTACAGATATCTCTGAGTTTCTGCAGGTAACCTTTGGGTGGCAAATGAACGCCTCCCGCCCCAGTTATAGGCTCTACTGCAACGGCCGCGATGGCATCAGCACCGTGCAGTTCGATCAGCCGCTCGAGATCATCAGCAAGATAAGCACCGTGTTCAGGTAAACCTCTTGAAAAAGTATTTTCTGCTAATCCATGGGTTTG
>JAPKEK010000675.1 GCA_028822125.1 Pseudomonadales bacterium
CTCAATGGTGCTTTTTATTGCGCTCAAAGCGTGCTTCCTGGCATGCGTGAGCAGGCAGATGGACTGATTATCAATATCTCTTCCTGGGCGGGGAAGTATGTCAGTCGTGTTTCAGGTGGTGCCTATTCAGCTGCCAAGCACGCTCTGAATGCAATGACCGAAAGTATCAACCAGGAAAACTGTCAATTTGGCATCCGCGCCTGTGCGATCTGCCCTGGTGAGGTAGCAACAGAAATATTGGATAAGCGGCCTGTCCCAGTCAGTCAGGAAGACCGTGCAAAAATGGTTCAAGCAGAAGACCTGGGTGATCTCATTGTTCACGTCTGTCGAACGCCAGCGCACGTATGTCTTAATGAGATCACTATCAGTCCAACCTGGAATCGCGGCTATATAGGGAGGTAGGAATGCAAATTGGTACGGTCATATTCCCAACAGACTACAGCATAACAATGGATGAGCTTGCCCCTGCTCTGGAAGCAAGAGGGTTTGAGTCATGTTTTGTAACAGAACATACCCACATACCGGTTAATCGATTATCGAAGTGGCCCGGCGGGGACACCCTGCCGAAAGAATATGCCCACACCTATGACCCATTTGTCTGTCTGGCCTTTGCGGCTGCAGCCACCACCAAATTGAAAATAGGCACTGGCATATGCCTGCTTCCACAAAGGGATACACTGATTACGGCGAAACTGGTTTCCAGTCTGGATCGCATGTCAAACGGGCGGTTCCTGTTTGGCATCGGTGGAGGCTGGAACAAAGAAGAAATGAACCATCATGGCACCGAATATAAAACCCGGTTTGCCCTTCTCGAAGAGAAATTGAGTGCCATGAAAGGCCTGTGGACCAAAGATGAGTACGGCCACAGCAGCAAACTGGTTTCATTTAGCACCAGTTGGTCCTACCCCAAACCCATCCAGCAGCCTTATCCACCTATTTTATTAGGAGGCGATACAGACTATACCCTGGATCGTGTCGCTCGATTTTGCGATGGCTGGTTACCCATAGCGCGCCCGGGATTTGATGCAGCCACCAGCATGGCTCGCATGAAGGCGGCAGCAGACCGCCATAACAGGGATTTCAACAATATCAGCGTCACCGTATTTGCTGCCAGCGCAGACCCGGCAGCAATGGATGGCCTTCGCGCTGTCGGTATATCCAGGGCGCTGATCGCACTACCCTCGGTATCACGTGACAAGATGCTGCCGCTATTGGATGACTATGCAAAATTGCTAGTCTGATTCCTTTATTTGAGCCACTGGCCTAGAGCATCAACTCGATGAGCCGGGGTCCAGCGGTTTGCATGGCATCCCGAAACTGTTTATTGAATTCATCTGCGGTTTCGCAACGGCTGGCCTGAACCCCCATGCCGCCAGCAAGTTTTACGAAATCAAGATCCGGATTACTAAGATCAAGCATATCTAACGTTTTCTTGTTCATTGACTGGGCCCCTACCCTGGCAAGCTCAACCTGCAGAATCTGATACTTCCGATTGGCAAAAACAACGATGCAGATATCGAGGTTTTCCCGAGCCATCGTCCATAACGCCTGGATGGTATACATAGCACCACCATCTCCATGCAGACAAACAATTTTTCTGTCCGGGCAGGCGACTGCAGCGCCAATGGAAACCGGCAAACCGTAACCGATGGAGCCACCCGTCAGAGATAACCAGTCATGAGGTTCGGTAGTTCTAGTCATTTCAGGTACAAATGCGCCAGAAGTGGCACTTTCGTCTACAATAATGGCATCAACGGGCAAAAAATAACCGATACTGGCGGCAAGGCTTTCAAGGGTCAAAGGCCCGCTCAGCAGATCCGGTTTGTGCAGGGATAGATAGTTCGGCCTGCTCACTGCATCCAATTCGGCCGCCAGATCAGCGAGCGCCTGCTCCGCATCTTCGGTAACTGCGGCTAACGTGTGCAAAGCACATCCGGGTGGATAAAATTCGCTGGCCTTGCCTGGATAAGCAAAAAACCCCACCGGTGCCTTCGAAACGCTGAATCGCCACCAAATTGAGAAAAT
>JAPKEK010000676.1 GCA_028822125.1 Pseudomonadales bacterium
CGTCTGTATAGGGATTGGAACTGGAGTAAAAGTCATTCGGGCGGGCATGGCAGGGTAAACCTTCAAAAAGCGATCTATCGTTCCTGTAACGTCTATTTTTATCAACTAGCATTAGATTTGGGAATCGATCTTATTCATGATCAGTTGAGCCTGTTTGGTTTAGGCAGAGTAACTATTGCAGACCTTCCCGAAGCACGACCCGGATTATTACCGAGTCGGCAATGGATGCAGATGAATCGAAAAAAACAGTGGTTTCCTGGGGATACCGTTAATATAGCGATAGGGCAAGGCGATCTGCTGGTCACGCCTCTGCAGTTGGCAACGGCGACCGCAATGATGGCAAACCGGGGTATCTGGCATACCCCTAGAATGGTATCGAACCGTGATTTTTCTCTGGATGAGGATGACTTCAGGCCTGAAGTCAAGCATATACCTGGGTCTGCTTGGGAGCACATCATTGATTCTATGGAGATGGTCGTTCATCGTGGAAACCAAAGGTTAGGTGAAAATGGAGTCGCATGGTTTTACATTGGTAGAGGAATTCCTTATCGAATGGCGGGGAAATCGGGGACTGCCCAGGTGATTGGCATCAAGCAGGGTGAAGAGTATGAAGCGTCGGAAATAGATGAACGGCAGCGCAAGCATGCCTGGTTTATCGCGTTTGCACCGGTAGAAAATCCCCGAATAGCTGTAGCGGTGATTGTTGAAAATGGGGGGGGTGGCAGTGAATTTGCAGCACCGGTTGCAAGACAGGTCATTGATCACTATCTGTTGAAATCAGATCGGTCTGTGCCCATGGCAGCGAATCGATTTTCGGTTGGTCTGCAATGAGCCAGGATTTTTTTCGACGGCTCTCCGAAGCTTCAGGGGCATTTACCAGGACGCGTAGTCTTAGCGAGATAATTCATTTGGATTTGCTGCTGGTATTTGTAATTACAGTGATCATCCTGTTTGGCTTAGTGGTTTTGTACAGTGCCGTCGGACAGCAGCAGGAAATGTTTACCAATCAACTGACCCGAATCGGAATTGCTGTCGTGGTCATGTTCTTTCTGGCGCAACTGTCTCCTCATATCTATCTCAGGTTAGCGCCCTGGTTCTATGTTGGAGGCATCCTCCTACTGTTATTGATATATCCTTTCGGCTTCGAAGTGAATGGCTCCAGGCGCTGGTTGAGAATTCCTGGCTTGGTTAGTTTCCAGCCTTCTGAATTGATGAAGCTGGCACTGCCGCTGGTACTGGCCTGGTACCTGAATGACCGGCATCTGCCACCTAGAGGTAAACAGATCAGTCTATGCATGCTGATGATTGCAATACCTACCTTACTCGTTGCGGGTCAGCCAGATCTAGGCACAGCCGTGATTATCGCTTCATCTGGGTTCCTGGTCCTGCTGCTTGCGGGTATATCCTGGCGGATAGTCGCAGCGCTGGGCGTTGCAGTGTTAGCAATGGCACCGTTGTTGTGGTTCACTATTAGAGATTATCAGAGACAAAGAATTCTTACCCTAATCGATCCGGAGCGTGACCCTTTGGGCGCTGGCTGGAATATCATTCAGTCGACCACCGCCATTGGTTCAGGTGGCTGGTTTGGCAAGGGTTTATTCAAGGGTACGCAATCACATCTGGATTTTCTTCCTGAAAGCGCCACAGATTTTGTCATTGCGGTGCTGGCAGAGGAATTCGGCTTCATCGGGGTGATTATATTGCTTCTTCTATACGGCTTATTGACTCTAAGGGGTATCCTGATTTCTTTGAATGCCCAAGACACTTTTGGTCGTTTAGTGTCAGGTACTGTCACGTTTACGTTTTTCATCTATGTATTTGTGAACATTGGGATGGTTTCGGGTATCTTGCCAGTGGTAGGGGTCCCGTTACCATTGATAAGTTATGGTGGAACATCAATGCTAACCCTGTTCGCCGGGTTTGGACTGCTGATGTCCATTCATACTCACAGGCGGATCTCGCTTTGATGCATATACCGATGAGACAGTAATCGTTAGTTAGATTTTAGAAGTTGAGC
>JAPKEK010000677.1 GCA_028822125.1 Pseudomonadales bacterium
AATGCTACAGATGTTCCGTGACGATCGACAAGACTTGATTGACCGACCTATGACCATTTTCACTATCACTGCTACCGGCAATTTCCGTTATGGAGAAGATTCCTGCCAGAATTTACTGGATTGTGTTGAAGCGGGTATTCCGATTGAGATCGTACCGGTAACCCTGATGGGGCTTATTGCGCCGGTCACGCTGGTTGGCGCGCTGGTGTTTCATTGTATTGATGTGCTATCTGGCCTGACCATGGCACAGATTATCAGGCCTGGTGCACCGGTGCTGTTTGGCGGAGCACCTGCCACTTTTCATATGAAGGCTGCCAGTTCTCCCATGGCTGCCATTGAGGCGCAGCACCTCAATGTGGCTTATGTTGCAATTGCCAAGTCTCTGAACCTGCCAACTCAGGCATACATGGCCCTGAGCGACAGTAAGTTACTCGATGCGCAGGCAGGTGGGGAGAGCTTCAGCAGTGCCCTGCTGGCTGCGATTGCAGGTATAAATTCCGTTTCAGGCCCGGGGATGCTGGATTTCGTGCTCACTTTCAGCTTAGCTAAACTCGTTTTTGATAACGAGATATGTGGCCAGTCACTTCATTTCGTTCGGGACATTAAAGTGCCGGGTGATTTACCCACCGAGGAGTTGGGTAAAGAGGGGCTTCAAGACGATCACCTGATTACTTCGCCTCATACCCTTGAGCACTGGCCTGATGAGCTTTACCTGACAGATCCGGTTTTCGATCGATTAAACCGTGAAAGCTGGGAAGAGGCGGGTTCGGAAGAACTGCAGCAGCGGGCCAATAAACAGGTTGAGCAAAGGCTGCGTAACTATACGCCTGTCGAAACGGACCCTCATATCGATGCCGCAATGCGGGCTTTAATTGTTTCGGGGCTGAAAAGTCAGACAGCATTACCCGCGTTGCCACCGACCGCTGAAGCTCCGTTGCAGAAAGCGCAGCCAGGTCATCGCGGCCGAGCTGGCAGGCGGCGTAGAATTAGGTAAGTTTGCCCCTGCCTTCATTGCTCGGCTCTTGTGCTTCGCGCTGAACAGAAATGCACTCTGCTGACGGCCAGTGGTGGCCTATCAGGGGGCATTAAGTTGTGTTGTCTGTTCTTGATATTGCAATTGTTTTTATCTGCAATTCACTTGTTTACACTAGCTCAATGGGTTTCTCAGGAGGAATCGGGGTATCAGAAGAACGCCCAGGCTTATCCTGAGGCCATGATGCTGTTACCTTAGGGGAGTCAAGGGCTTGGTTTTTGCGGCATTGCTGGCCACTATCGTGTCGTCGCTCGCCTCGATGACCAATAGTATCGCAACGATTTTCACCTTGTAGATTTATCCCAGCTTCAGCACTAAAAGTGATATCAGCAATAACAGGGTCAAGGTTGGCCGGATGGTGACGATTCTGGCTATGCTGATGGCCATGGTCTGCGCTAAACCCCTGCTTGGTAATTTTGATCAGGCATTTCAGTATATTCAGGAATTTACGGGTTTCTTTACGCCCGGTATTGTTGTGATTTTCCTGCTGGGAATGTTCTGGAAGAAAACGACCTCCCTGGGTGCTCTTGCTGCGGCAATCGCTTCTGCTCTATTGTCTTTTGTTTTCAAGATGCTCTGGCTGGAGCTGCCGTTTATTGATCGGGTTGGGATTGTCTTCCTGTTATGTATTGCCATAGCGTTAATCATTTCAGTCATGGCTGGCAATCGCGATCAAACAGGTTCAGTATTACTCTAGGACATCGAATTCGCCACCAGCGGCGGTTTTAATCTGGCCGCTGCCCTGGTACTGATTCTGATAGCGCTGTATGCGACCTGGTGGTAGTAGGCTCAATAGGGCCTCGCCCTGACTATATTCCTGTTTATGCTTGCTTACATTACAATAAAAAGCTGCCCTGCCATGCCTAATTTATTAGCTCTAGTTTTATCTACCCTGATCTTCCTATTTGCTCAACCAGGGATTGCTGAACAGCGGCACGCAAACTTTGAATCGGCCTACACTCCGGCGGAAATTCAAA
>JAPKEK010000045.1 GCA_028822125.1 Pseudomonadales bacterium
AACCGTACAGGAAACGGGGGGATTAATACCACAACATCATATCTTCGGTAGTGATCCTCTCACCTGCCATGCCGAAGAACTGGCAAGCCTGATGCCTCAGCTTTATATAAAGATGAATAGTCAGGCGGCCAAACAGCTGGCTGTCACAGCCACGGATGGCCTTGTCTACCAAGGGGAAGCGCAGACGCTGGAATTCCAAGTTATCATCGAAGAATCAATTCCTGACGGCTGTCTGGTTTATCCATTGATTCCACAAACCCGCTGCCTGACAGGGCTTACCGACGCCCCGCTAGCGCGGATCGATAACTGGCAGCCGCCAACTGCATCAGGTGCGGCACAATTGATTACGACTGATAGAGCAAACTAATGGAAGAACTTACAATTTTTCTGGTCATCTACGGTACCCTGCTGGGTGCATTTGGTGCTGCTGCAGTCCTGGTCTGGTTTGAACGCCGATTGCTGGGCTTCTGGCAGGACCGATTAGGACCTAACCGGGTCGGCCCTTTTGGCATTGGCCTTGCCCTGGCAGATGTTATTAAACTGTTGGCTAAAGAAGACTGGGTACCGCCTTTTTCAGATCGTCTGGTTTTTATCTTTGCTCCGACAGCTGTCGTTATCACGATGCTGCTTGGTTTCGCCGTAGTACCTTACACAGAACATCTGTTCATCGCTGACCTTAATATAGGTCTGCTGTTTTTCCTCGGCATGACTTCTCTTGCGGTCTATAGCGTTCTGCTCGGGGGCTTGGGTTCTCACAACAAATATGCTTTATTGGGCGGGTTACGCTCGGCCGCACAGATGGTCAGCTATGAAGTCTTCATGGGGTTATCGCTGATGGGTGTAGTGATGATCAGCGGCTCGTTCAGCCTGGTCGATATCGTCAACACCCAGGCAGAAAACGGCTGGTTCGTAATTTCTCAGTTTTTTGGATTTATCGTGTTCTTAATGGCGGGTATTGCTGAAAGCCACCGTCTGCCCTTCGATCTTCCTGAAGCTGAACATGAATTGGTGGCAGGTTTCCATACCGAATATTCTGGCATGAAGTTCGGCCTATTCATGCTCGGTGAATACCTGAGCCTGATCTTAATTTCGTCAATGATCACCACCATCTTCTTTGGCGGATGGCTGGGACCGAGCTTTCTACCAGATCTGGTGCTGGACTTTGTACCGCCCATTCTCTGGTTCTTTGCTAAAACTGGCACCTGCATCTGCTTCTTCATCTTGTTGCGGGCAGCCATCCCAAGACCACGCTATGACCAATTAATGTCCTTTGGATGGAAACTTTTACTACCCCTGACATTGGTTAACTTACTCATTACGGGAGCGGTACTCTTATGGCTGTAACGAGGACTCTTATAACGACCAGGTTGGTAATAACGGGGTTGCCATGCTGAAAGCAATCTTAAGCCAGATCACTTCCCTTTATCGAGTCTGTTTACACCTTTTTGACAAGGCAGATACCGTGCAGTACCCCGAGGAGATGCCTTATCTTGCACCGCGCTATCGCGGCCGGATTGTGTTAACACGCGACCCCGATGGCAACGAACGCTGCGTTGCCTGCAATCTATGCGCCGTTGCCTGCCCGGTGGACTGTATTGCCTTGCAAAAAGCAGAAGATGAACATGGTCGCTGGTATCCTGAATTTTTTCGGATCAATTTCTCCCGCTGCATCATGTGCGGCATGTGCGAAGAAGCCTGTCCAACCTATTCAATTCAACTAACCCCTGACTTCGAAATGTGTGAATACGACAGGCAGAACATGGTGTATGAGAAAGAACATCTGCTGATCAGCGGCCAGGGTAAATATCCCGGATACAGCTTTTACAATGTCGCCGGTAAAGCGATTAAAGACAAAGACAAGGGCGAAGGGCTAAATGAAGCCCAGCCTATCGATATAAAGAGCTTGCTACCCTAGGAGTTATTATGATCCAGTTAGGACTATTTTACATGGCAGCAACGATTACTGTTGTCTCATCGCTGCTCGCAGTAACACGATACAATGCCAGCCATGCACTGATTTACCTCATCGTATCCCTGCTCGGCTCGGCCATCATTTTCTATGTGCTGGGCGCGCCCTTCGCGGCTGCCCTTGAAGTCCTCATTTACGCGGGTGCCATCATGGTCCTGTTTGTCTTTGTCATCATGATGCTCAATTTAGGCGCTGCCGGGGTTGAAAACGAACAACAGTGGTTACAACCTCGAATGTGGATTATTCCAGCACTGTTATGTCTGCTGCTGCTGGCTGAAATACTTTATCTACTGAACACTTCCAGTCAAGCGCTTTCAGGCATTGTGGTCGACCCCAAAATGGTCGGTATTAAACTATTCGGGCCTTATGTGCTAGCGGTCGAGATTGCCTCAATGCTGCTACTCGCGGGTCTGGTAGGCGCCTACCACCTGGGCCGCAGGTACCTGCTCGATATGAGAGGAGAGTCATTATGAGCGCCGCACTAACCATCCCGATGGAGCATGGTCTGCTGCTGGCAGCCATCCTGTTTTCCATTGGTTTGCTGGGCGTTATGGTCCGAAGAAACATCATATTCATTCTCATGTCACTTGAAATCATGTTAAACGCCTGTGCCATGGTATTTATCGTTGCCGGTGCCCACTGGGGCCAGGCCGATGGCCAAATCATGTTCATGCTGATTCTAAGTGTCGCTGCTGCTGAGGTCGCTGTGGGGCTTGGTCTGCTATTGCAGGTGTTCCGCAGATTTGACTCACTGGATATCGATAAAGCTAACAGGATGCGGGGCTAAAAATGGCTGATTACGTCTTTCTCATACCGTTGATGCCGCTGATCGGCTTTCTCCTGCTAGTGGGTACGCTGGGTAAACTGCCCAGGTTGTGGGTTGGCCTGATCGGTGCCGGCTCGATCGCCATCGCTTTTATGCTGGTTGTACTTACCGGTCTTGAATACCTTGGTCAGGCTGATCCTACTCCGTACACAGTCGATATCTACACCTGGATGCAACTGGCTGGCTTTACAGCGAATGTGAGCTTTCTGATAGATGGCTTATCGCTAACCATGCTGTCAGTTATTACCGGCGTGGGGTTCCTCATTCATGTCTATTCTGCGCTCTTCATGTGGCAGGATAAGGACTACAGTCGTTTTTTCAGCTACATGAACCTGTTTGTAGCAGCCATGCTGTTATTGGTGCTGGCCGATAACCTGCTGGTGCTGTTTGTGGGCTGGGAAGGTGTTGGCCTGTGTAGTTATCTACTGGTTGGCTTCTGGCACGAAGAAAACGCTAATGGCGCAGCTGCACGGAAAGCATTTGTGGTCACCCGCGTCGGTGATACAGCTATGGCCCTGGGAATGTTTTTATTATTTGTTCATCTTGGCACCCTGGATATCCAGGCCATGGCCGCCCAGGCAACACAAATATGGCAACCCGGTGACCTCATCGTGACCATCGCCTGTCTCCTCCTGGTCGGCGGCGCCGTCGGTAAATCTGCCCAGCTACCCTTACAAACCTGGCTTCCCGATGCCATGGCCGGACCCACGCCTGTCAGTGCGCTGATTCACGCCGCTACCATGGTGACCGCAGGCGTTTACCTGATCGCCCGCACCCATGAACTGTTTTTACTCGCACCGGCTGCCTTACTGGCAGTGGCGGTTATCGGTGCCATTACGCTACTCATGGCAGCCTTCGCGGCCATGGCACAAACCGACATCAAACGGATACTTGCTTATTCAACCATCAGCCAGATCGGCTACATGTTTCTCGCCCTTGGTGTCGGCGCCTGGTCTTCGGCTATCTTTCACCTGATGACTCACGCCTTTTTTAAGGCCCTGCTATTCCTGGCAGCGGGTGCGGTCATCTATAGCCTGCATCATGAGCACAATATATTTCGCATGGGCGGGTTACGCAGCAAACTGCCGGTCGCATTCTGGAGTTTCGTCATAGGTAGCGCCGCCTTGGCTGCACTACCCCTGACATCCGGTTTTTATTCCAAGGACCTAATCCTGCTAGCCACCTATCACCACAACGCTTTGGGGGGCTGGCTACTGGCCGCTGGCATGCTAGGCGCCTTGCTGACCGCGATCTACAGCTTTCGCCTGGTGTTCATTGTTTTCTTTGGTGACATGAAGACCCAACCCGACGCGGCTGCAGGCAAACTGATGTCTATACCTTTAATGATCTTAAGCCTTCTGGCGATCACTGGTGGCTGGTTTACGGTACCGGTCGAATCCGTTTTCCCGGTCGCGGCCGAAAGCGATCATACGGGTTGGATGCCGATGATAATTGCTGGTGTGCCGATTTTGGGCGTACTGCTTGCCTACCTCATTTATTTAAAACCAGTCATCCCCATCAGCGTATTTACGCAGTCTGCTTTAGGCAAGCAACTGGTCGCCTTCTGGTACAGCCATTGGGCCATGGACTGGATCTACGACCGGCTGCTGGTTAAACCTTATTGCGGAGTTGCCGCTGTTAACCGAAAAGATATTATAGACTGGTTTTACAATGCCATTGCTGATGTCCTTCGTTATGCCCATCAGTATTCAACTATAAGCCAGTCTGGACAACTCAGAACTTATGTCGCAGTGATTGCTGCAGGTCTGGTACTGACAATCGCTGTTTTCCTCGGAATCCTAATATCATGACTGTAATCGAAGTAATGCTGCTATTGTTTGTCGGCGGTGTGCTGGCCTGGTTATCGCAACGCTGGCACTCACACTGGCCTAAGTGGATTGCACTCATTACCTGCGTGTTATCAGGCGTTCTTGTACTACCCCTGTACTACCAGGAATCAACGACTGTACTGAGCCTTGCCGGCGCGCCCTCGTACTGGATCGAATATGTTCAGTATTCATGGATCCCCAGATTCGGTATCGGTTTAATATTTGCGCTGGATGGCTTGAGTCTGATGATGGTTAGCCTGACCCTGTTCCTGGGTTTTGTCGCCATATTATCTTCCTGGACCGAAATCAGTGAGCGGCCAGGCTTTTTTCAATTTAACCTGTTATGGACATTGGCAGGCGTGATCGGTGTTTTCTCCAGCCTGGATCTGTTCCTGTTTTTCTTTTTCTGGGAAGTCATGCTGATCCCCATGTATTTCCTGATAGCCATCTGGGGCCATGAACAGCGCGCCTATGCCGCAATGAAATTTTTCATATTCACGCAGTTCAGCGGGCTACTCATGCTGGTAGCGATCCTGACTCTGGTATTAGTCAACGCCAATCAATCGGGCCAGCTAACATTCAATTATTTTGAACTGGCGGGGCATAACCTGGGATCAGGTTTGAGCCTGCTGGTCATGCTGGGCTTCTTCATAGCCTTTGTCGTGAAATTACCTGCATTTCCGTTTCATCCCTGGTTACCTGATGCACATACCCAGGCTCCCACCGCGGCCAGTGTGCTACTGGCAGGCATTCTCCTTAAAACGGGTGCCTATGGTCTTATACGATTCACGGTCCCGCTGTTTCCCGAGGCCTCTGCAACGATAGCCGACATGGCCATGGCGCTGGGTGCCATCAGCATCATCTACGGGGCCATACTGGCCTTTGCTCAAACTGACTTCAAACGGCTGGTCGCATACAGCAGCGTCAGCCACATGGGCTTTGTGCTGGTCGGCGTGTATGCATTTAACGCCATCGCCATGCAGGGCGCAGTCATGCAGATGGTGGCCCATGGTTTTTCAACCGCTGCCTTATTTATGATGGCGGGTGCCATTCAACATCGTATACACACCCGCGACATGACCCAGATGGGTGGCCTCTGGCAGGCCATGCCGAAAATGGGCGCAGTAGCATTGTTCTTTATCGTTGCTTCACTGGGTATGCCCGGTCTGGGTAATTTTGTCGGAGAATTCCTGGTTCTGTTAGGTGCTTTTGCAAGCAATGTGACCATTACCGCTATAGCTGCTCTTGGTTTAATCACAGGTGCAATCTACTCACTCATCGCCATGCAGAGAGTTTTTCAGGGCAGTGATGGTAATAAAAGGACATTATCAGACCTGGACAGTCGGGAATTCACAGCCCTCATACCGCTCATACTGGGCCTGATATGGCTGGGCGTGTACCCGCAGCCGGTTTTTGATCTGGTCGACCCAGCCTTAGCAACTCTCCACCAGGTGTTGACAGGTGCGACCAGCCAGCTAATAGGGAACATGCCATGACAACCTTCCTGCCACTTTTACCGCTTATGATTCTCACGGGCGCGATATTAGTCCTGATGATGGCTATCGCCTTTATGCGCAACCTGGCACTGTCCTGTGGGATTTCGGTCATAGGCCTTATTCTGACGTTAATCTCCATCATCTGGGTAAATCTTAATCTGGAACCGTCTTATGTCACTCCCTTACTCAGGGTAGATGACTTTGGCCTGCTGTTTTCCGGCATCATGGCGATCACCGCCTTATTCATCTGTCTACTCGCCTACAGCTACCATCAAAACCGCGGAGAACATCAGGACGAATTTTTCCTGTTACTGCTACTGGCCACTCTGGGCGCCATGGTTCTAACCATCAGCGTGCACTTTGCGTCCTTTGTTCTCGGTCTTGAATTGCTCGGAATCTCAATTTATGCATTGATCTCTTACCCCACCAAGGGCGTGTTCAGCCTTGAAGCCGCCCTGAAATACTTGATCTTATCGGGCGTATCTTCAGCGTTTATCCTGTTTGGTGCTGGATTGCTGTATGCAGTATCAGGCACTCTTTCATTCGCCGATTTTGCCTCTGGAGGGCTACCCAACACAGCAACCGGCCAGGTATTTGTACTGGCAGGCAGTGCAATGATGCTTGCCGGTATCGGTTTCAAATTATCCCTGGTACCATTTCACATGTGGACACCTGACGTATACGAAGGCGCGCCTGCACCTGTTGCGGGTTTCCTGGCGACAATATCAAAAGGAAGTGTCTTTGCAGCGCTGATGCGATTTTTCCTTGCCGTAGATGGTTATCAATACGACTCCATCATGACCGGCCTGTACTGGATTGCCGGCCTGTCTATGTTATTCGGTAATATCCTGGCATTACTGCAGTCCAGCATTAAGCGATTGCTGGCTTATTCATCTATCGCCCAATTCGGATACCTCATGGTCGCGTTTATCGCAATCAGTGAGTTGGCGGGCAGACATCTCGCCATCGAGGCTGCGGTATTCTTCCTGATTGCCTATTTTATCACCACCATTGGTGCCTTTGGTGTAGTAACCATCATGTCCGATAAATCTGAAGATCACGATCTTGACAGCCTGGATGCCTATGAAGGCCTGTTCTGGCAACGACCCCTTCTGGCAGCATTTATGAGCATCATGTTGCTGTCTCTCGCTGGCATACCGCTCACCGCTGGGTTCATCGGAAAATTCTATATTCTTGCCAGCGGTGTTGAAAGCCAGTTGTGGCCCTTGCTGGTTATCGTCGTCATTGGTAGCGGTATTGGACTTTTTTATTATCTGAGAGTCATTTACGCGATGACTAAAAAGGCCGCCGCAAATACCGATATTAAGGTGTCCGCAGCCGGCGGCTGGACAATGGCGGTGGTCACCTTGGTGCTGCTCGTTCTGGGTGTTTATCCAGCGCCGGTTATTGAATGGGTTAGCAACATGGCGCTGCAATTAGTTTAGGTTGAAAGAAAGGACTCAAATCCCCGTGTTCTGCCTGTACAGCCCAACTGCAAATCTCTGGCTGATCTCATGGTAAGGGATTTAATTGGCCGGCGGCCCCGGGAAAATGCCTGCCTTTGGTAACATGGCCGGGACTTCACGTCCTAGTTCCTGCTCTAACCAGCGACTTGTCTCGATGATCTTGCTGAGTTCCACTCCTGTTTCCAATCCTGATCGGCTGAGCATGTAGAGCAAGTCATCCGTAGGAATATTGCCGGTGGCAGCAGGCGCAAAAGGACACCCACCAATCCCACCGATACTGGCATCAATGGAATCAACCCCAGCATCAATAGCCGCCACGGCATTGGCAAGACCAGTATTGCGAGTATTGTGCAAGTGAAAGCGCAAAGGAATAGGACCCACTTCAGACTGCAGTCGACCGACCAGCTCGGTTATCTGATTAGGTACAGCCACGCCAATACTGTCGGCAATTGCCAGTTCTGCAGGTTCGGCATCAACAAGCTGTTTGGCGATCTCTATGATACGGTCTATGGGTACTTCACCTTCGAAAGGGCATCCAAAAGCAGAAGAAATCATGACATTGGCAATCTTACCGTTGGATTTTGCACGTCTGGCAATGGATAGCCAGGCTGCGATTGATTCTCGCGTGCTGACCCCCTGATTGCGCTGGTTGTAGGTGTCGGTTGCTATAACCACCATACCGATTTCATGAACGGCCGTTTGCAGGGCCCGATCCAAGCCTCGCTCATTCATAATCAGGCCGATATAAGATACGTCACTGGAATAGGGCAATATCGCCAGCAAAGCCTCCGCATCTGCCATCTGGGGCACTTTCTGCGGATGTGCAAAACTGGCCACTTCCAGGCGTCGGATGCCCGCGCCGATTGCCCTGCTAACCAGCGCTGCCTTGCTGTCGGTAGAAAGGATTTCGGGCTCGCTCTGCAAGCCATCCCGTGGACTGACCTCAATAATATTAACGTTACCTGCTTTCATAGTCTGGCTCGTTATCTGTCACGCTCTAGCTTCGAATTATTCATCGTACATTGGTGATCACGCCCCTGCCAGCTTACCAGATCAAATCAAGCGCCCTTACGATCCAAAGCCGATAAAGTACGCCTGTGGTTTACACCTAAATGACAGATTTTTTTCTTAATTCTGCAAGTTCTGCTGCATTCAGTCCCAACAGTTCACCATAGACCATTTCATTATGGGCCCCCAACTGACTCGGACCGGGCCACCTCACCTCTCCCTGGGTCTTGGACATTTTAGGAAACACGTTCTGCATTCTGAGCTCAGGCCATTCGTCCGTAGGCGTATGAATAATAGCATCACGTGCCTGAAAATGCGGATCAGCCAGCATCTCCGGTGCACGGTATATGCCCCCTGCGGGTACTCCCGCGCCCTGCATCAACTGGTCAACCTCGGCAACGGTTCTTACTGAAGTCCACTGATTAATCAAATCATCCAGTTCAAGCATATTTTCGCCCCTGGCGGTGTGACTGTTGAAGCGCTTATCGCTGGCCAGTTCGGGTTGACCCAAAGCTTCACACAATCGACTGAAAACTGTGTCCTGATTTGCTGCAATGAGGAACTTACCATCCTTACAGTTATAAATATTCGAGGGTGCTACATTCGGCAAGGTTGCCCCTGAACGTTCACGAACATAGTTACTGACAGTATATTCGGGGATAGTGGCTTCCATTACATTGAGAACCGATTCGAATATAGAAGCATCGATCACCTGGCCTTCCCCGGTCCTGTCTCGATGATGCAAGGCGGCAAGTGCTCCCATACACGCATAAGTGGCAGCCAGCGAATCACCTATAGATAAACCTGCTCGACTCGGTTGTCGATCGGGTTCTCCGCAGAGATAACGCATGCCACCCATCGCTTCACCAATGGATGCGTAGCCTGCTCGGCTCGAATAGGGACCAGTCTGGCCATATCCTGAGACCCGAATCATAATGAGCCCGGGATTTTCCGCTGCCAGTTCCGGGTAACTCAGACCCCATCTTTCCATCGTTCCAGGCCTGAAGTTTTCTATTACCATATCAGCCTGAGCAATCAGCATTCGAACCAGTTCCTGACCCTCTGCCTCTCTCAGGTTTGCCGTTACACATCTTTTATTGCGAGCACAAACGCTCCACCAGAGAGGATATTCACCGCGACCCCATACCCGCATTGGATCACCAGTTTCAGGAGGCTCAACTTTAATAACATCCGCGCCCATATCAGCCATCAGTAGTCCACAGAAAGTGCCCGTTATCTGCTGATCTAGGTCAATTATACAATAATCTGGCCT
>JAPKEK010000678.1 GCA_028822125.1 Pseudomonadales bacterium
CATCAATTCTGCCATATCGGTACTGCTGCGATGGTGGCCGCCATGTCTCGGGTTATACAGGATGTTTTACCGTTTACCATCGCCGAAGGTTTCCCAGCACACATGCGGGTCATCAACAAAGTCGGCATGCAACGAGCAGGTTATTCCAATGAGGAAATTGCAATTGTCAGGAAAATATTCCGAAAACTGTTCATGCGAGAACTCAGGCTCGATGAGGCAGCAGCTGAAGCCCGCTCTAGTTTTCCAAATGACAAGAACGTAAACCTCATGCTCGAAGCCATTGAGTCCTCCCAAAGGGGGCTGGCAAGACCTGAAAATGCAACCTACGAAATCAACGTGGGTTAAAGAGATCCACCCACATACCATGACTAGCACATTAAAAGGTGAGTAAAATGATAAAAGCGGTTCTCTGGGACTTTGGCGGGGTACTTACCACAAGTCCATTTGAAGCCTTTGCTAGTTACGAGAAGAAGAACCATTTACCCAAAGATTTTATTCGCTCCATCAACGCAACAAATCCGGACAGCAATGCCTGGGCGTTGTTTGAAAGCAGTCAGGTATCGATCGATGAATTTGATGGGCTATTTCAAAAAGAGTCGGCGCTACGTGGCCACAAGGTACCCGGGAAAGATGTACTTGCCTTACTTTCCGGCACAGTAAGGCCGGCAATGGTGCAGGCACTTCGAATGATCAAAAAGCACTATCAGGTTGGCTGCATCACTAACAATGTCAAAAGTGGCCAGGGTCCAGGCATGTCTAAATCAGAGAACAAAGCCCAGCAGGTGGCAGCGGTTATGGCTTTATTTGATACTGTGATTGAATCCAGCGTCCTCGGAATCCGCAAGCCCAATCCAGAAATTTACCAAATCGCCTGTGCACAGATGGCAGTAGATCCTGCTCAGGCATTATTTATTGACGATCTGGGGATTAACCTTAAACCAGCCCGGGCAATGGGCATGGCTACCATTAAAGTACTCACCCAAGAACAGGCCATTAATGACTTAGAGCAACACCTGCAGCTGGACCTACGATCATCAGGCTAACCAAGGTTCCAGCTACAGGGGCACGCAGCGGCCCTGCTAACTGCTTATAGGGCCTCAATCCTGGCTGGGTCTGCTGTATCCGTGGTGTACAGACCAGCCGTATGGCCAGTCTCATTATAGTAGTCCTGAGATACGCGTTGATTGTGCTGGGTCACCTGGTCACGACGACACAGACTAATTGCACAGCCCCCGAAACCCGCGCCGGTCATCCTTGAACCAGCTGTTCCCAGGTGCCGACGGCTGATGGCCGTTATAACATCGAGTTCTTTTGAACTTACCTGGTAATCCGATTGCAGAGAATAATGACTTTCATTCATCAAAGTACCCAGATCACTCATGTTACCCGCCGATAAGCAGTCGGCAGCCTGGATGACCCGCTGCTGCTCGGTGACCAGATGCTCTAGACGCGCCCTGAGAATGGGGTCAGGTAGCTTCCCCTTTGCTTTGGATAACTGATGAGGATCAAGGTTTGCCAAGCCGTTGCCGTGCAGTTCGCGACCCAGCAGCGCTTCGATCGCTCTGACTTCCTGTACCCGCTTCGCATATCCAGAGCCCGCCAGGGTCCGTGGTGTGCCAGTGTCCAGAATGATAATACAATACGCTTTCGGTAATGGCGTCAAGCGAGTGTGTTTCAGCGTATTACAATCCAGTTTTATTAGCCCACCCAGCAATATTGCCGCTGGGCCCATAATACCGGAGGGGGTACCGACAAAGCTGTTTTCGGCTCGCTGGCAATTGAGGGCCAGCTGTAACCTGAGTCCTCTGTCAGCCGGGTCAATCATCTCGCTCGCCAGAGCAAAGTGGTTAGCCAGGGCCAGCATTGCTAGAAAGGAAGAAGAGCTGGATAATCCACCGCTACCCAGGCTAGATTTTACTAAAAGATTAAAGCCTTTATCCGGACTTCGATGCGCACTCTCCCGGAGCAACCCCTGCGCGTAGTCACTCCAGATTCCTGC
>JAPKEK010000679.1 GCA_028822125.1 Pseudomonadales bacterium
GGATTCTGCTGTGATGGCCAGGTCAGACGTATTTTAAGCAGTCCCTGGCGACTCTCCTTGATTTCAGATCGGATGGGCAGGCCATAAAACAGGTCGCCCTGTTCGCCTATTAATTCCACTAGTAGATCCTGAGGGTCATCGAGTATCAGAGCCAGGTCTTTCCAAAAGATATTGTCGGGTAATCGCCAGCGTAAGCCACAGGCTTCGTCGAATTCCTGGTCTGGCAGAAGATGATGTAAATTGGCGATGGCCTGGGTGTAATCCTGCCACGATAGTGCTGTTTCCTGGTTCGAGGTTGTGGCGTCCAGAGTTGTGTTTTTGATGATGAGGTCTGTGCTGATATTACGTTGCCGACAGAATTCAAATATCCCAGCTAAGAGCCAGGTTGTCGCGATAACCTGAAGGTTGTCGGGTCTATTCATAGTATCAGTATGGTTTTTTATTTTATAATAGCTGATTAACAAAGGGTTGCAAGGGCTATGACTTGAGCTATGACAGGCGCTTGTATTCCACATGGAAGCATCGATTTTTAGGTAATACTGGCGTGTTCCTCCAGATCAGGGTAAGTGTTCAGGTATTATTCTGAGGCATTGTCAGCATCTACATACGTTATATTTTTTTATGTTATTGAGACAATGCGCCGAGGAGTTTTTTCGCCATGTCATCGAAGGAGGTGTTACTCATCATGATCAGATGCAACTCTTTTTTTGTTTCAGTGGCTAGTTGCTGGACTGCCTGGACCAGTGCTTGTGAATCCGTAAACAGCCGGTGTCCAGATTCTGGCAGTAATTTGCTGAGCTGAAACTGGACATTGTCTGGTTGCATCCAGAACACCTGGTTCGCAGCCTTGGTGGCGACTATTAACTGTTTGCCATGGATACCTTTGCGCATGGTGGCCGATCCTGGTTCGATTAAGGCGACAATGGTAGCACCACCCACTTGTGCTCTAAGGCCTTCCAGGGTCGTCTGAATTGCTGTGGGATGATGAGCAAAATCATCGTAAAGTTTTAATTGCGGCTGGTCTATCAATCGCTCCATACGGCGTTTGACGCCCTCGAATTCATTTAGACCCTGAATGGCTATTGCCGAGGTGACACCGACATGCCTGGCAGCGGCTATGGCGGCACAGGCGTTGTGCACATTGTGCTGGCCAGTGAGGTTCCAGTTGATAGTGCCCTGGTACTGGTCTGCCACCGTGATCTTGAATTTGCTGCCATCGGCTGAAATTGCGGCTGCCCGGATTTCAGCTTTGCTGCCTTGTTTGCTGGAGAAACGTACCTGCGGCGTCCAGCAACCTTGCGCTATTACCTCATTGAGGGCTTTATCATCTTCGGGCAGGATTAGTTGGCCATTGCCAGGAACAGACCTGATGAGCAGATGAAATTGTTGCTGGATAGCCTTGAGGTTCTCAAAAATATCAGCATGATCGAATTCAAGATTATTAAGGACCACAGTTCGCGGCTGGTAGTGAAGAAACTTGGAACGTCTATCGAAATAGGAGGTATCGTACTCATCTGCTTCAATAACGAAAAAACTGGAGTCAGACAGCTGGGCCGAATGCTGAAAATTAGCGGGGACTCCGCCAATCAGGAAACCCGGAGAGAGTCCTGCATATTCGAGAATCCAGGCGATCATACTGGCCGTTGTTGTTTTGCCGTGGGTACCAGCGACAGCGACAACCCATTTATTATCGAGCAGATAACGGCCCAGGTATTCAGCACCTGAGCAGAAGGCAACGTCGCTGTTAAGTAGCGCTTCGACCGCAGGATTGCCTCGGCCCAGGTTAGCGTTGCCAATGATGACCAGGTCAACCTTTTTCGGAATACTGCCGTGACTATACGGCGCCTGAAGTGGGATACCTGCCTGTTCCAGTTGCTCGCTCATGGGCGGATAAACGTTCTGATCGCTTCCAGTGATGACATGTCCCTGTTGTTTGGCGAGCAAAGCGATACTTCCCATAAGGGTTCCGCAGATCCCTAATATATGGATGCGCAT